>NZ_JBFBAF010000012.1:0-244624 GCF_040682095.1 Amycolatopsis sp. NPDC051372 | reverse complement strand
GCAGATCGGTGATCTGGCGTTCGGTCTCGGATGCGACGCGGTGGGGTGAGCGATGCGGCCTGCTGGATCGGTCTGTCAGGCCGGCGTCTCCTTCATGGCGGTAGCGGCGGACCCACTTGTGTCCGGTCGCCCGGGATATCCCCAGCTCGGCGCTGACATGCGCGACCGGGCGTCCGGCGGTGACACGCTCGACCAGCAACCGTCGACCATGCAGGGTCAGCCGGGCGTTACGGTGAGACACGAAGACCTCCGTTGTGATCGGTGATGGCGTCAGACACCACCACCACACACCGAGGTCTTCGTCATGATCAACCCGACGCGCCGCTCACACGTCAACAACGTCCATGGTCACTACAGCTAGCGGGCGGCTCCCGGAACTCCGAGCTCTTTCAGGAACAGGTCGTGGAAGCTGAGCCCGAGCACCTGGCACACGTCGGCTCGGCCCAGCCGCGGCGGTGAAGCTCGGCGGTGATGCGGGGGAGGCCGGCGGGTCCTTCGAGGCCGGGCACGAACTCGCGCGCGGTGCGGTCGTCCCACGAGCGTTCGTCAGCACGGCGGAGGCTGTCGGAGACCTCCTTGATGAAGTCCGGGCCGAGGCCGACGTGGGCGACGCCGACGACGTCCGCGGCGTGCTCGATGTGGTCGGCGACGCGGGCGACGGTGTGCTCGTGCTCGTCGACGGACTGGGCCAGGACGTTGATCCCCACGACCCCGCCGGCGTCGGCGATCGCGCGCAGGCGCGCGTCGGTGAGGTTGCGGTGGTGGGCGCGCACGGCGAAGGCCGAGGAGTGTGACGCGACCAGCGGCCGGGTGGCGAGCTCCAGCAGGTGGTCGGTCGACGTGGCGCCGAGGTGGGAGACGTCGAGCATGATGCCGAGCTCCTCGCACACCGCCACGGCGTCCACGCCCGCGCTCGTGAGGCGGCCGCCCGTTTCGTCCTCGACCGAGCCGTCGGCGAGCATCGTGCGCCCGAAGTGCGTGAACGACGCCATCCGCACGCCGAGCCGGTGCAGCGTCTCGAACAGGCCGACGTCGAGGCCCACGGCTTCGCAGCCCTCCAGCGCCAGCACGAGGGCGATCCGGCCGTCGGCGAGGGTTTCGCGGATGTCGTCGCCGGTGAGGCACAGCCGCACGGCATCGCGATTGCCGGCCTCGACGCGCCAGGCGGTCTCGATCATCCGCAGCGTCTGGCGCAGCGCGCCTTCGGGGCGGAACTCGGGTTCGAGGAACACCGGCAGCACCTGGAGGTCGACACCGCCGGCGCGCAGCTGCGGCAGCCAGACGCGGCGGAAGTACCCGGCCTGCCGGGCGGCGGGGTAGCGCGAGCAGAGCATGAGCAGGTCGTTGTGCGCGTCCGCGACCAGGGCGTTGTGATGCAGGGCGTCGTGGTGCAGGGCGACTGCTTCGGTCATGACAAGGCACTCCTCGACGGTCCACAGTGGAATCGCCGGCGAGTCTAGGTGTGTGGTGGCTGTGCCGTCACGTGATGATGCTCTGAGAGCACGCCATCAGGACGCTCGGCTCATGATGGCGCTCAGCCGGCGCGCGGCGACCTTGGTCGTCGCGCTGAGCTCGGTCAGGCGGTCCAGTGCCCGGCTCGTCGGCGCGGACACGTTGAGCGACGCGATGATCCGCCCGGTCGCGTCCCGCACGGGAGCGCCGACCGACAGCAGCCCGCCCTCCAGTTCGTCGATCGCCACGGTGCAGCTCTCCTGCCGCTCGTGGTGCAGCCGTTCGAGCACCTCGGACACGCTGCGCAGCGCGCGCGGGCCGAACTCGCCCGGCGGCGTGCGGGCCAGCAGCGCCCGGATGTCGTCGTCCTCGTGGTCGAGGATCAGCGCGCGGCCCGACGCGGTCACGTGCAGGGGCGAGGTTCGCCCGACCCAGCCGCCGGCCTGCACGGTGTGCGGCGAGCGCTCACGCAGGATCGTGAACGACTGGTCGCCCTGCAGGATCGACAGCAGCGCACTTTCGCCCGTCTCGGCGACCACGGCGCGCAGCACCGCCGTGCCGCTGCCGAGCAGGCGCTGGTCACCGGCGCGCGCCGCGAGCACGTGCAGCTGCCAGCCGAGCCGGTACCCGCGCGTCTCGGGGTTCTGCTCGACGAGCCCGTGGGCGGACAAAGCCTTGAGCATCCGCGAGATCTGGCTGCGCTCACGGCCCACGCGGCGGGCGATCTCGGCCCCGGACAGCTCGGGGTGGCGCTCGTCCTCGCCGAGGGTGCGGAGTACGGCGGCGACGCGGCCGACGGTCGAGGTGTCGGAGTTTTCGGCCATGTCTCGACCGTAGTGGTGCTGTGGAAGCTACACAAGTGGTCACCAGAGCACACTGAGACGATTCAGAGTGCTCTCGTGGCAACACCGGTGGCTTCGGCCGGGCATCGGATCGCAGACTCCCCGGCCATGTCCATCACCGCCCCTTCCGGGGCCGCACTGTTCGGCGAGCAGACCCGCAAGGCGCTCGCCCACCTCCCGGCACACGGCCGGCGCCTGGCCGACGTGCCGGCCTTCCTCACCGCGTACGCCCAGGTCAAGGCCGCCGCCGCGCGCGCCAACGCGGAGCTCGGTGCGCTCGACCCCGTCCGCGCCGATGCCATCACCCACGCCGCGGACGAAATCGGCGTGGGGCACCACCGCGACCAGTTCCCGCTCACGCTCGTGCAGGGCGGCGGCGGGACCTCGACCAACATGAACGTGAACGAGGTCCTCGCCGCCCGAGCCGAGCAGCTGCTGCGGGACTCGGGCGAGCCGCTTTCCGTGCACCCCAACGATCACGTCAACCGGTCGCAGTCCACCAACGACACCTATCCGACCGCGATGGCGCTCGCGCTGACGGAGCTGGCCGAACCCGTCACGACAGCGCTGAGCCGCCTGGCCGACGCCTTCGACGCGCTCGCGGCCGACCAGGGCGCGCTCGTGCGCCTGGGCCGCACCTGCCTGCAGGACGCGGTCGTGCTCACCGTCGCCCAGACCCACCACGGCCACGCCCACGCGATCCGCCGCACGCGCGATGTCGTGAACCAAGCCGTGGCGGCCCTGGCGGAGGTCCCCCTCGGCGCCACCGCGGTCGGCACGGGCATCGGCAGTCCCGCCGGCTACGCGGAGCTGGCCGTGCGCCACCTCGCCGAGCTGTCCGGACGTCCGCTGAAACCGGCCGAGGACTACTTCGACGCCCTGGCCCACCTCGACGCCTACGCCGCCGTCGCCGCCGCGCTCGTCCGCGCGTCCGGCGCGCTCGGCAAGATCGCCCGCGACCTGCGCCTGCTGTCGTCCGGCCCGGTCGGCGGCCTCGGCGAGGTTCGGCTGCCGGAGCTGCAGGCGGGCTCGTCGATCATGCCCGGCAAGGTCAACCCCGTGGTGCCGGAACTGGTGCTGCAGCTCGGTTTCCGCGTCCGCGGGGCCGCCGCGACCGTCGACGCGGCCGCCGACGCCGGCGAGCTCGAGCTGAACGTGATGGAACCGGTGGTCCTCGACGCGCTCGTCGGCGCGTTCGAAGACCTCACCGCCGCGGCCACGATCTTCCGCGAGAAGTGCGTGGCCCGGTTGCAGTGGGACGAGGAAGCCGTGGCGCGCAACGCCGCCGGCGCACTCGACGAGTACGTGACCCTCGCGACCACGGCGGGCTATCGCACCGCCGTCGGCGCGGCCACCTCCGCCTCCGCAGGAGAGTCCTCATGAAACCGATGGCACGCACCGAATCCGCGCCACCGAGCCGGCCGGAGTGGCGAGAATGAGCGCGAAGACCACCTTCGCGTTGTCGGTCGGCACCTTCGTGGAGTGGTTCGATTTCGCGCTCTACGGGTTCTCGACCGCGATCATCGCCACCCAGTTCTTCCCGGGCACCAACCCCACGGCGGCGCTGCTCGGCACGCTGGCGATCTACGGCGTGTCCTTCTTCGCCCGCCCGATCGGCGGCGTGGTGATGGGCCGCGTCGGCGACCGTCACGGCCGCCGCACCGCGCTGGCCGTGTCGCTGGTCCTCATGGGACTGTCCACGGCGCTCATCGGCGTGATCCCGCCGTACGCGACGATCGGCTTCGCCGCACCGCTGCTGCTCACGCTCTGCCGTCTGGTGCAGGGGTTCGCGGCGGCGAGCGAGCTGACCGGCGCCGCGACCTACGCCGCCGAATCCGCACCGGCCGGAAAGCGCGGCCTGTACGTGAACATCGTGCTGTGCTTCGGCAGCGTCGGCACGGCGGTCGCGACGCTGGTGGTGCTGTTGTTCTGCCTCAACGCGGACTTCTACGCTTCCGGCGGCTGGCGCTGGCCGTTCGTCGCGGGCGGGCTGCTCGCGTGCGGCGGCATCTACCTGCGGCTGCGTCTGGCCGAAACCGGTGTGCACCTGCGGACGCGGGAAAAGGCGGCCACCTCGTTCCGGCAAACGCTGCGCCGCCACGGCCGCACGATCGGCGTGCTGATCGTCTTCTACGCGCTCGTCGGCGTCGGATTCCACACGCTGCTCGGGTACATGCCCACGTACATGACCAAGGTCGCGGGCCTGTCCTCGACCACGGCCCTGTGGATCAGCCTCTTCGCGTTCGTCACGTTCGCCGTGTCGTGCGTCGGGTGCGGCGCCCTCACCGACCGGGTGGGCCGCAAGCCGGTGATGATCACGGCGGCCGTCGCGATCCCCGTCCTCACCGTGCCGGCCTACCTGCTGATCGCGGGCGGGAACCTGCCGCTGGTCTGCGTGGCCCAGGCGCTGCTGGTCATTCCGGTCGCCGGCGTCCAGGCCGCGGGCAACGTGACCAACGCCGAGGTCTTCCCGCCCGAGGTCCGCTACTCCGCCGGCTCGATCGCCTACACCTTCTCCTACGCCGTGTTCGCCGGCACCGCGCCGCTGCTCGACGCCGTGCTGCTCGACGCGGGCGGCAAGCTCCTGCCCGCCCTCTACGGCGTGCTGATCGCGGTGATCGCGCTCCCGTTCCTCGTCAAGGGCATCCCCGAAAGCCGCGGCTTCGCCATCGAAACCGGCGCCCGGCCCCTCGCCGGCCAGCGAAAGGAATCCTGACCCGTGGCACCCACCTACCGGCTGGCCTTCGACATCGGCGGCACGTTCACCGACTTCGCCCTGCTCGACACCGAAACGGGCGCGCTCGAGATCTTCAAGTGCCTCACCACACCCGACGACCCGTCACGCGCTTCCCTGCACGGCTCGCGGACGCTGCTGGAGCGCGCGGGCGTCGGCGCCGAGGCGCTGACCAACGTGATCCACGGGACCACCCTGGTGACCAACGCGCTGATCGAACGCAAGGGCGCCAAGGTCGCACTGCTGACCACCGAGGGCTTCCGCGACACACTGGCGCTGCGCACCGAGCAGCGCTACGACATCTACGACCTGGCCCTGTGCTTCCCCGAGCCGCTCGTGCCGCGGTACCTGCGCCGCGAGATCGGCGAACGGACCGAGCACACCGGCGAGATCGTGGCCGAAGTCCGCGAAGCCGACGTGGCCGCGGCCCTCGCGCGGATCCGCGAGGAGGATGCGAAGGACCGCCGTGCCGATCCGGGAGCACCGGAGCTCTCCAGCGTCGCCATCTCGTTCCTCCACTCCTACCGCAGCCCCGAGAACGAGCGCGCGGCGGCGGACCTGGTGCGCAAACTCTGGCCCGCGGCCGACATCTCCGTCTCCAGCGAGGTCGCGCCCGAGATCCGCGAGTACGAACGCACCAGCACCACCGTGGCCAACGCCTACGTGCGCCCGCTGACCCGCGAGTACCTGCGCACGCTCGCCACCGCGTTCGCCGAAACCGGCTACCGCGGCCGGCTGTACCTGATGCTGTCCTCGGGCGGGATCGCGACGGTGGAGACCGTGTCCGAGCTGCCCGTGCGGCTCATCGAGTCCGGCCCCGCGGGCGGCGCGATCGGCGCGGCGCACTACGGCGGCCTGTGCGGTGAGCGCGACCTGATCGCGTTCGACATGGGCGGCACTACGGCGAAGATCTGCCTCATCGAGGACGGCCGGCCCGCGATCTCGCACCAGCTGGAAGTCGCACGGGTGCACCGGTTCAAGAAGGGCTCCGGCCTGCCGATCCAGTTCCCGTCCGTGGAGATGCTGGAGATCGGCGCCGGTGGCGGCAGCGTCGCGTGGATCGACGAGCTCGGCCTCCTCAAGGTCGGTCCCCAATCGGCGGGTGCCGCGCCCGGCCCCGCGTGTTACGGGTTCGGCGGCACTCTGCCGACGGTCACCGACGCGGCCCTCGTGCTCGGCTACCTCGACCCCGCGAGCTTCCTCGGCGGCGAGATGACGCTGGACCGGGCGGCCGCCGAACGCGCGATCGACGAGCACGTCGCCGGGCCGCTCGGCGTGTCCCGCACGGAGGCGGCGTGGGGCATCCACCAGCTCGTGGTGGAGAACATGGCCGCCGCGGCGAAGCTGCACATCGTCGAACGCGGGGGTGACCCGCGGTCCTACGCGCTGCTCGCGTCCGGGGGCGCGGGCCCGATCCACGCCGCGTCGGTGGCCCGGCTGCTGGGCAACGAACGGATCCTCTACCCGCTGGCCGCCGGGGTGCTCTCGGCGATCGGGTTCCTCGTCGCGCCGGTGTCGTTCGAGTTCTCGCGCTCGCAGCCGCAGCTGCTGGACACCACCGACTGGGACGCCGTCGGCCGGCTCGTGACCGAGCTGGAGGAGCAGGGCCGCGACGTGGTCGCCGAGGCCGGGGTGGCACGCGCGGACGTGACGCTCGAACGCCAGGTGTCGGCGCGCTTCGCCGGGCAGATCAACGAGATCTCCGTGCCGCTGCCGGGCGGCGAGCTCGACGCGACGTGCCGCGACGAGGTCCGCACCCGGTTCCTCAAGGCCTACACCGATCTCTACGGCCACGCGCACGACGACATCCCGGTAGAGGTGATGACGTGGCGCGTGGTGGCGAGCGGAAGGCTCGCCGAGGTTGCGGTGGAGCGGCGGAGCGCTCGTGCTTTCGGGGACCCGGTGCCGCAGCACACGCGGCCGGCGTACTGGATCGAGCTGGAGTCCTACGTGGACACCCCGGTGTACGACCGTTACCCGCTGGAGCCGGGGATGAACGTCGCGGGGCCGGCGCTGGTCGAGGAACGCGAGTCCACCGTGCTCGTCGCGCCGGGCAGCACGGCCGTCGTCGACGAGTACCGCAACCTGGTGGTCACCCGAACGGAGGCACAGCTGTGAACCGATCCGTCTTCGACGACCCGATCACCCTGGAAGTGGTGTGGGGGCGGCTGGTGACGCTGGCCGACGAGATGCAGACCGTGCTGCGCCGCACCGCGTTCAGCACCGTCGTGTCGACCGGCAACGACCTCGGCTGCGAGATCATGGACGCCCGCGCCTGGTTCGTCGCCCACGCCGTGACCAGCAACCCGACGTTCAACCTCACCCTGCCGCACCTCACCGCGGCGCTGCTGGACACGTTCCCCGCCGAAACGCTGCGCGAGGGCGAAGTGCTGTTCACCAACGACCCGTGGATCGGCGCCGGGCACCTGCCGGACGTGGCCGTGGTGACGCCGTTCTTCAAGCACGGACGCGTGGTCGGGTTCGCGGGGTCCATCGCGCACGTGAGCGACATCGGCGGCCTGCTCAACCAGTCCGAGGCCCGCAGCGTGTACGAGAAGGGCGTGTACTTCCCGCCGCTGAAGCTGTACGACGCGGGCGTGCGCAACGAAGCGGTGTTTTCCACGCTGCGGGAGAGTGTCCGCACGCCGGAGCTGGTCATCGGTGACATCAACGCGATCGTGACCGCGAACTCCGTGGCCGCCGCGCACACCGCCGACCTGCTCGACGAGAACCGCCTCGACGACCTGCAGCAGCTGTCCGACGCCGTGCAGTCCCGCGCGGAGAAGGCGATGCGCGCGACCGTCGAGTCCATTCCGGACGGCACCTACCCGTTCGAGCTGACGTTCGACGAGCTGACGCTGGGTGTCGAGCTGATCGTGTCCGGGAGCGACCTGCTGGTCGACTACGTGCGCGTGCCGCCGCAGCACCCGCACGGCGGGATCAACTCGACGCTGACGTTCACCACCGCGCGCACCACGTACGCGCTGAACTGCCTGCTGACCCCGCAGATCCCGAGCAACCAGGGCCTGTTCCGGCCGGTGCGGGTGCAGGCGCCCTCCGGCTCCGTGCTCAACCCGGTGCACCCGGCGTCGGTGAACGACCGGACGAAGGTCGGCTGGCACGTCATCCCGCTCGTGCAAGGCGCCCTCGCCGGGGTGCTGCCCGAGCGGATCCCGGCGGCGGGCGGGTTCAAGAGCAGCGTGCGGCTCATCGGCACCGGTGCGCACGACGTCGCCGTCAGCTCGCTCGCCTTCACCGGCGGCGGGCTAGGGGCCGGCCACGGCGGCGACGGGGTCGACGCGATCTGCTACCCGACGAGCTCGTCGAGCATCCCGGTCGAGATCTACGAAACCACCACCGGTGCGCGGATCGACCGCAAGGAGCTCGCGCCGGGGACGGCCGGCGCGGGCCGGTTCCGAGGTGGGCACGGCCAGGTGGTGACGCTGCGGCCGCCGCGGGCCGGGAGCGGGCTCACCTTGGCGGCGGGTTGTCACCAGCAAAGTCATCCGCCGTTCGGGCTGGCGGGTGGTCGCGCGGCGCGGCCGACCGAGGCGCGGATCGACGGCGTCGCGGTGCCGGTGTCCGAGACCTCGGCCCGGTTGGGGGCGCTGCCGTTCGACGCCGGTGCTCCGACGGTCACCCTCCACACGGCCGGCGGCGGTGGGCACGGGTCCCCTGTGGACCGTCCGGTCGAGGCGGTGCTGCGCGACGTGCGTGACGAGCTGCTCTCCGTGGAGGAGGCGCTCGACGTGTACGGCGTGACAGTGGACCTGGAGGCACTGACCGCGACGCGGAAAGCCTGATCCTCGGCCTGAGCACTATGTTCCCCAGCGCGTGGTGACTTCCGTGGCGGAGGCTCGCTCCCGGCACTCCGGGGGTGACTCTCCGCCGCAGAGGTGACGATCTCGAAGCAGTCCGATGAGGACAGTCGGTTTCCCCGGTTTCCGGGCAGGTCGAAGGGCGTCGCCGACCTCGTGGACCGGCGACGCCCGGTCGGCGCGACTTGGCTGGGACCGCGTGCCGCGCCTGAAACCCGGGTACCCCGTCTCACGGGGGTGAAACCTTGGCGCAGCGGGCGAAGCGCTGCCGCCTTCGCTGGTCGTGCTTACACTCGGATGGGTGATGGAGACCTCCGGCGAGACCCGCGATGAAAAGCTCGTGCGGAACGTGAACGAGCTCCTGCAGGAGCTGCGGGTGGCCCAGGCCGGGGTGCAGATCCTGTTCGGGTTCCTGCTTTCGGTGGTCTTCACCTCTCTGTTCCGCGAGGCCAGCGGATTCGAGAAGGGCCTGCACATGGCGGCCGTCGTGCTCGCGGTGGCGGCGACGACGTTGCTCACCGCACCCGCGGCCTGGCACCGGCTGCTGTTCCGGACGGGCAGCCGCGAGCTCATCCTCACCGTGGGCAACCGCGTGGTGGTCGCCGGGCTGGTCTGCCTGGCGCTGGCCATCACCGTGACGGTCGCGCTCATCGCGAGGGTCGTCTACGGCGCGGCGGCGATGTTCGGCGTGGCCGGCTTCGCGCTGTTGCTCTTCGTCGTGTTCTGGGGTGTCGTGCCACGCTTGCTCAGACGCCGGTGAGCCACACCCGGACCCGATCGGCGGAGAGATTTTCAACACCGGTCCCGCTTCCGGGCACAACGGCTACGCTGGGGCGCCTGCGCTGCCACGGGAGGCCGGGATGACCACGTCGGAGAGCGGGCTCGAGAACGTCGACATGAAGGTCGAGGTGCTCGTGATCCCCGTCGCGGACGTCGAGCGGGCCAAGGCGTTCTACACCGGACTCGGCTGGCGGCTGGACGAGACGCCGCCGTGGATCGTGCAGCTGACCCCGCACGGGTCGCCGTGCTCGGTGCAGTTCGGGGAAAACCTCACGGACGCGAAACCCGGTTCGGCGAAGGGGTACGTGGTCGTCTCCGACATCGAGGCGACGCGCGCCGGGCTGGTCGCCGCCGGCGTGGCCGTGAGCGAGCTCGTCCACTTCGGCCCGGACGGGCCGGAACCCGGGCTGGACCCCGACCGCACCAGCTACCGGTCGCAGGCCACGTTCGCCGATCCCGACGGGAACCGGTGGCAACTGCAGGAGATCACCACGCGGCTGCCCGGGCGGGTCGACGCGGCGGAGACGTCGTTCGCGTCGGTGAGCGACCTGGCCGACGCGATGCGCCGCGCCGAGGTGGCGCACGGCGAGCACGAGAAACGCACCGGCCAGGCCGACGCGAACTGGCCGGAGTGGTACAGCCGGTACATGGTGGCGGAGCAGGCGGGCACGGAACTGCCGCTCTGAGGCTTTCACGCGGAGGGCTTTCACGAGGGGGCTGTTCACGAGCACGGAGGACGGATGACGGACGTCGAGCGGGGGCGGGGTCTGGCGGGCCAGACCGTCGTCGTCATCGGGGGCAGTGCGGGGATCGGCCTGGAGACCGCGCGGCTCGCGCGGGCCGAGGGCGCGCAGGTCGTGCTGACCGGGCGCGATCCGGAGAAGCTCGACAAGGCCGCGGCCGACGTCGGCGCGCAGGACACCGCGGCCTTCGACGCGACCGACCCCGCGGCGATGGCCGCGTTCTTCCAGGGCCTGGCCGCCGTCGACCACGTCATGATCACCGCGGGGGCACCGCGCTACGGGCCGCTGCTGGCGATGTCCGCGGCGGAGATCCGCGACGCGTTGAGCGACCACCTCGTGGTCGGCCTCGAAGCCGCCCGCAACGCCGCCCCGAAGATGCCCCCGGGTGGCTCGCTCGTCCTGATGGGCGGCACCGGTGGCCGGCGGGTGAACCGTGCGCTCGGCATCGTGTCCTCGGCCACCGCCGCGCTGCCCCCGTTCGCGGCGACGCTGGCCCTCGAGATCGCGCCGGTGCGAGTGAACCTGATCGCCGCGGGGTTCGTCGACACGCCGTTGTCGGCGTCCCTGCTGGGCGAGAGCCTGGACGACCGCCGCGCCGAACTGCGCGCCACGCTGCCCATCGGCCGCATCGTCACCCCGGTGGACGTCGGTGCGCTCGCCGTGCACCTCATGACCAACACGGCGCTGACGGGTGCCACGTACGACATCGACGGTGGGCAGCAGTTCGCCTTCTGACGCTCGGCCTCCGGCGGTGACCCGGCCGGCGACCATGGTCAGGCGGAGCGGGGCATGGGCAGGCAAATCTCGACTCCGAAGTGCGGATTTGCCCGTCAGTCCATTGAGGACCGTCGCGTCGCGGTGGCGAGGGCCGGGCCCGGCGAGCGGACGGTCGACGAGCAGCTGGTCGGGTGTGGCGATCAGGCGCCTCGGGGCCGATCTCGCCGGCGAGATCGTCGGCCGCGCTGGCCCGGCGGGGCGCGGCGCGACGGTAGTGCACGCCGTGGCGGGCGAGGCGCTGCCAGAGCGGCCCGGCGTCGAGGTAGCCGCCGGCGACCCCCCAGGACTTTTTCACCACCAGGTGCTGGGGATCAGCGCGACCAGCCGCGCCGGGAGCAGTTCGCGAGGAAGTCGACTCGACGTCGGCGAGCCGGCGCGGCCGCTTCGTGGGCGACCGCCACCGTCGGCCGCGGCGGTCCTGGCAGGCGGTGCCGAGCCGGGGGCGGTCCGCACCGCGCGGCCGCCGCGGTCCCCCGGCCCGTTGCGCCCATGTCGCGCACGGGTCGATGGCGGTCCGCCGACGGTGCACCGCCACGCCGAAGAATGATGCTTGGGGACGGGGAGTGGGTCGAAACGGCAGGTCAGTCGGTTTCCGGCTGCTGCCATTCGCGTCCGGCGCGCTGCGCGGCGATCCGGATCTCGTTGCCGGTTTCCCGGCGATTCTGCCCGGGTAGTTCGGCGGCACGCGGCGTGGGTTCGGCGTCCGCGTCCGGCTGTTGTCGGGTCTCCTGTTCGGCCATGGTCATGGTTGCCTCCGTTCTCTTTGCCCCACAACGATTCCGGATACCCGCCCCCGCGGCAAGCAAACGCGACTCCGCTTCACCCGGAAGGTGAGGGGTTGCGCATTCGGCCGGCGACCCGTCAGCCCCCGGCGCGGCAGGCCGACGGTGGCGCCCGAGTGGCCGCCGCCCCGCAATCATCCGGAGGCGCCCAACGCCCCCCGGCACCCCGGAAGTCCAGCTGGTTCCGGCGATTCCGGGCCGACGGGAGTCCGATGTGGACATTCGGGAACGGATCGTGCGGCGTGT
This sequence comes from Amycolatopsis sp. NPDC051372, assembly GCF_040682095.1. Classification (NCBI taxonomy): domain Bacteria; kingdom Bacillati; phylum Actinomycetota; class Actinomycetes; order Pseudonocardiales; family Pseudonocardiaceae; genus Amycolatopsis; species Amycolatopsis sp. NPDC051372. The sequence continues at coordinate 232,450 of NZ_JBFBAF010000012.1, read as the reverse complement.
CGGTGAACCGCGTTCACGCCGAGCGCCGCGCCGACCTCGAACCGGTGACCGGCGAAGCGCGGGGGCGCCGGCGTCGGACAGCGCTGGGGGTCGGGCCGGTCAGTCGCCGCCGCGGAGGTTCTCCCTCCCGCGGCGGGACCGGCCATGCTCGTCCTCCAGCGGCGTTTCGCCTTCGGCCCGCCGCGAAGGTGGCGGACGGTTGCCGCTCGAGTCCTCGTCCGCGGCCAAGTGGTCGGGTTCTGGGGTGGGTCGTTCGTCGTCCACGGTCGCTCCCGGGGTCAGTCGTCGCCGGGCCACTCGCCGCTGGCCTTCTCGTAGCCGACGGCGCCGGCGCGTTCGGCGGCGGCCTTCACCGCGCCGAAGATCGCGCCCTGCACCGCCGCGGCGATGAGGATCTCCTGCCAGCCGCGGTGCTTGTCCGTCGCGATCGGGGCGTCGTCCTCGCCGGCGATCCGCTGCCACAGCAGCTTGAAGACCTGGCCGGCGACCAGACCGCCAAGCGCGCTGACGGCGAAGTTCAACGGTTTGTACAGCGTCTTTTTCATGCCGGCCGGGTACCCCGGCGCGAGCGAGGCTCAACCTCGGCCGCCGCCCTGGCCCGGTCGTGACCGGCGTAGGCTGCGGTGACCGCGGTTCAACAAGAAGCCGTCTGCCGTCGTCCCGGCCTGTGCCGAGGACTCCGGAGACCGGCCGGGCCCGCGCACCTGGCGTCTCCGCCGATGTGTGGAGGGAGGCCTGCCGTGGCGGAACCCCTCCCGGACGTCCCCGCGAACCCGCCGGTCGTCGTCGTGTTCACCACCGCCGAGGGCACGACCGTGGTGGTCCGAGGCGACGTCGACGCGACGATCGCCGGCCGGCTCGCCGAGCAGCTTGCCGTGGAGCTCGAGCTGCGGCCCCAAGTGCTGCTCATCGACCTGCGTGAGGTCACGTTCTGCTCGTCCGACGGCATCAGCACCCTCGTCCGGGCCCACGAGGCCGCCCGCGCCGCCGCGGTGCCCTACGCGATCGTCACCGGCCGGCTCGCGGTGCTGCGTCCCCTGCGGATGCTCGGGCTCGACCGCGTGCTGCAGGTTCACCACGACTTGTCCGACGCGAAGGCGTGGCTGGGGATCGTGTCGCGGCTGCGCTCCTGACACCGGCCGCGTCCGGGCGCGCGAGGTCGCGGCCCGCAGGGGCGGCACCTGCGGCATCAGGGCTGCGAGAGCCCCAGGTGGTCTCGCAGCGTCGTCCCGGAGTACTCCGTCCGGAACACCCCGCGGTCCTGCAGCAGCGGCACCACCGTGTCCGCGAACTCGTCGAGCCCGCCCGGCGTCACGTGGGGCACGAGGATGAACCCGTCGGCGGCGTCGTTCTGCACGAGGTCGTTGATGGCGGTCGCGACGGTCGTCGGGGAGCCGATGAACGTCTGGCGCCCCGTGACCTCGATGACGACCTCCCGCGCGGTCAGGTTCTTGGCCTCCGCGAGCTGGCGCCACTGCTTCGCCGTGGCCAGCGGGTCCCGGTACATCCGCACGCTGGCGCGGCCCTTCGAGATCAGGTCCTCGCCGACGACCGGGTCGAAGTCGGGCAGCGGGCCGTTCGGGTCGTGCTCGGACAGGTCGGTGTTCCAGAGCTGTTCGAGGAACTTGATCGCCGTCTGCTCGCTGACCTGCTGCAGCCGCACCACGTGGGCCTTCTCGTGGGCGTCGGCGTCGGTGTCGCCGAGCACGAAGGTCGCGGCGGGCATGATCACGAGCTGGTCGGGCGTGCGGCCGTACTTCGCGAGGCGGCCCTTCACGTCGCGGTAGAACGGCCGGCCGGTCTCGAGCGTGCCGTAGCGGCTGAAGATGGCATCGGCCGTGGCGGCGGCGAACTCGCGGCCCTCGTCGGAGTCGCCGGCCTGGATGGTGACGGGCCGGCCTTGCGGGCCACGCGGCACGGGGAAGCGGCCGTCGATGGTGAAGTGCTGGTCGTGGTGGGAGAACGCGCCGGCGTGGGCGTCGGACAGGAAGCGGCCGCTCGCCTTGTCCGCGAGGACCTCGTCGCCGCGCCAGGAGTCGAACAGCTCCCAGGCCGTGCGCAGGAACGTCTCGGCGCGCGAGTACCGCTGGTCCTGCGGCAGGAAGCCGCCGCGGCGGAAGTTCTCGCCGGTGAAGGCGTCCCACGACGTCACGACGTTCCAGGCCGCGCGCCCGGCCGAGAGGTGATCCAGCGACGCGAACTGGCGCGCCACCTCGAACGGCTCGTTGAACGTCGAGTTGATCGTGCCCGCGAGCCCCAGCCGCTCGGTGACGGCGGCCAGCGCCGAGAGGACCGTGAACGTGTCGGGGCGCCCGACGACGTCGAGGTCGTAGATCAGGCCGTTCTGCTCGCGCAGCCGCAGGCCTTCGGCGAGGAAGAAGAAGTCGAATTTGGCGCGCTCGGCCGTCTGCGCGAGCTTCACGAACGAGCTGAACTCGATGTGGCTGCCCGCCTCCGGGTCGCTCCACACGGTGGTGTTGTTGACGCCCGGGAAGTGCGCCGCGAGGTGGATCTGCTTCGGCTCGGTCATCGGGTCCCTCCTCAGGCGGCGTAGCGGTTCGCGGGGCGGGGCAGGCCGAGCAGCCCCCGCAGCGTGGCGGCTTCGTAGTCGTGGCGGAAGGCGCCGCGCCCGCGCAGCTGGGGCACGAGTCCGCGCGTGATCGCGGTGAGGTCGTCGGGCAGCGCGCCCGGCCGCAGCCGGAACCCGGTCAGGCCGGCGGCGTGCCAGTCGAGCAGCAGGTCGGCGAGCTCGGCGGGCGTGCCGGTGAAGACGTGCGCGTCGGAGGTGTACTCGGCGCCGGCGAGGTCGTCGAGGCGCGCTTTGCGGTCGGCGGCGGCGCCCGGCTTGTCGTCGAGGAACACCACGAGGTCGGCGAACACGCGCAGGCGCTCGTCCACGGCGGCGCGGATTTTCGCGACGTCCGCCCGGTCTTGCGGTGTCACGTACACGAGGTCAGCGGCGTTGTCGGCCAGCCGATAGGCACGGTCGTTGTGCGCCAAGGCGGCGACGGGCGGCTGGCCCTGCGGCGGCCGCGGCGTGATCGACGGGCCCTTCACCGAGAACCAGCGGCCCTCGAAGTCGATGTAGTGCAGTTTCTCGCGGTCGACGAACCGGCCGGTGGCGATGTCGCGGATCTCCGCGTCGTCCTCCCAGCTGTCCCAGAGCCGGCGCAGCACCTCGACGTAGTCCGCGGCCTCGTCGAACAGGTCCGCGGCGTCGGCCGGTTCGCGGCGGCCGAAGTTGCGGTACTCCTCCTCGTGGCTTGACACCTGCACGCGTACGCCCGCGCGGCCGCCGCTGACGTAGTCGAGCGTCGCGATGGCCTTCGACAGGTGGAACGGCTCCGTGTGGGTGACCACGGCCGTCGGCACCAGGCCGATGCGCGAGGTCACCGGCGCGACGCGCGAGGCGATCAGCACCGCGTCGAGCCGTCCCTGGACGACGTCGGTGCGGTCCTCGAACGGGCCCTGGGCGTCGGTGCGCAGGGACAGGAAGTCCTCGAAGGTGACGAAATCCAGCTTCGCCGCTTCGGCCTCCTGCGCCAGACCGGTCCAGTACCCGGCCGTGAGCAGCTCGGCCGGCCGTGCCGCCGGCTCCCGCCACGCCGCCGGGTGCCAGCCGGCCCCCTCCAGGGCGACAGCGAGCAAGGGTCCACCTGCCATGTGCGCGTCCTTTCCGCTCGGCCTGCCTTCGCAGTGTGCGCCGGGACCCGCGGGTGCGGCAGCCGGAACCAGCCATTGGGAAAGCCGCGCTTTTCCCGCCCGATCGGGAATAACGCGGGGGAGTAGCGTCCACGCGGAAACCCGGCGTGGACGAGGAGTGGTGATGGCGGGAGAAGGCCTGGTGACGGTCGCGAGCAGCCGACCGGTGGGGGAGACCGTGGATCGGCTCGTGGGGCTGGCCGAGAACGCGGGGCTGATCGTGTTCGCGCGCATCGACCACGCCGCCAACGCGGTCGCCGCGGGCCTCGAGCTGCGGCCCATGCAACTGCTCGTGTTCGGCCACGGCCGCGGCGGCACCCCGCTACTCGCCGACGGCCCCACGAGCGGCCTCGACCTGCCGCTGAAGGCGCTCGCCTGGGAAGACGACCAGGGCGCCGTCCACGTCACCTACAACGACGCCACGTGGCTCGCCGAGCGCCACAACCTGGGCGAGGCCAGCGCCGCCGCGGTGGGGGCGCTGGGCAAGGGGCTCGCGACGCTGGTGGGGAAGGCGACGGAGTAGCGCTCCTCAGCTCAGTCGCGACGAGCTCAGGGGGCCTGGTGCGAAGGCACTTGGCAGGCGGGCAGGGCACTTGCCACAGGCATCGCTCTGCCCGCCTTCGCGTCGGCGGCGCTCCTCAACTCGGCGATGACGAGCGCGGCGCGACGCGCGCATGCTCGCCGCGAAGGCTCTTGGGCGGCGCGGCATGGCACTTGTCAGTGGCGCAGTGCAATGCCCGCCATCGAGGCAGCGGCGCTTCTCGGCACTGCCTTGGCACCTGTCGCTGTGAAGGTGGCTTCACGGCGCCCGACGCGCTTGCCACTGGCGCAGTGCGCTGCCCTGCCAATCGGGGCAGCGGCGCTCTCGGTACCGGCTTCACGCTTCTGGACGCGAAGGCGACTTCGCGTCCAGAAGCTGCTCCTCAGCTCGTCAACGACGAATGCCGCGCTGCCGCCGTCACCGGGCCGACCAGCGTGGGCTGCAGGCGGCGGGCCGCGTCGAGGTGGTCGGCGGTCCAGATCATCTTCACGGCGGCCGCGGTGCCCTGGTGGTCGTCGCCGGAGAGGTCGCGGTGGACGGCCGTCAGGAGGCGCGCGTCGGCGGCCGGGTCGCGGGACTTCAGCGGCGGGACGATGCCGGACCCGGTGAGGGCGTCGGCGGTGGCTTCGTACCAGCGGGTCAGTTCGTCGCTCGCCGCGAGGACCTCCGCCCGCGCGGCGGTGCGGTCGCCGACGGCGCCGCCGGTCTCGCGGCGCCACAGGTCCAGCACGGCCTCCGCGGTCAGGCGGAGCACCGCGACGGCCGTGATCATCGCCGCGACGTCGGCCAGGGGCACGTGTTTGGGGCCGCGCTCGGTGAGGAAGACACGGAACGTGTCGTCCAGGCGGCGGGCCGCGGCGGCGGCTCGGCGGTTCTCGTCGCCGGGCTCGATGGTGGCGGGGACGAGCTCATCGCAGCGGCTCACGCCGTACTCGACGGCGCCGCGCAGGTAGCGGGCGCTTTCAGCGAGCCCGTCCGCCACGGCGCGCCGCAGCTCGGCGGCGGCGCCGCGCGGCCAGAACACGATCCCCACCACGAGGCTCACGGCGCACCCGATCGCCACGTCCTCCACCCGCACCAGCCCGATCTGCAGCCCGGCGGGCTGGATGAGCGAGAACAGCAGCAACAGCACGACGGTGAACCCGGCTTGCCCGGCGGCGAACGAGATCACGGCGGGCGCGAGCCCGGTGAACACCACCGCGATCGGCAGCAGCGCCCAAAAAACCGTCGTGTCGTGGCCGAGCAGCAGGATCAGCACGCTGCCGACCACGATCCCCGCGACCGTGCCGAGCAGCGCCCGCACCGCGCTCTGCCCGGTGCTCAGCGCGTTGGACCGCAGCACCGCCATCGTGCCGAACGCGACCCAGAACGAGTGCTCCACCCCGGTCAGATCCGCGATCAGCACGGCGGCCCCGAGCGCGATGCCGCCGCGCACGCTGTTGTGCAGCGTCACCGAGGTCCACGCGACGTGCGCGCCCGTCCGTTCCTGCACCGACGACAGCGCCGAACCGGCGCCGTCCGGCCGCCGCCCGATCAGGTGCTCCCACCAGGTCCGCCGCCGTGCCGCCACGGTCAGCTCGATGTTCTGGGCGATCTCGGAGATCGCGAAGCTCATCTCCTGCGCGCGGAAGCTCGGTTCGAGCGACGTCACGAACTCCGCCGTGTCCGGATCCGGCAGCGCCGACGTCGCGGTCGCTTCCATCTTCCCGCGGGCCTCCCGCAGCCGCGCGAGCTCGACCGCCAGGTCGTCGGGCGCCGAAGCCACCGCCTTCAGCAGCCCCGCGCCGTGGTCGAGCAGCACGGCGGCGGCCAGCTTGACCTCCGACACCGCAGCCGTCGTGGCGCCGTGACCTTCGGCGACGGGCATCCGCGCCAGGATCTCCTCGAGCCACACGACCTCGTCGATCAGCCGCACGAGCGTGCGCGTCGAGGTCGTCAGCCCCGTCGGCCGATACGGCGTCCCGAAGAACGAGTCCCGCAGCGCGGCGACGGCGGCACTCGACTCCGCGACGACGTCGTCGACCTGCGCCACCAGGTTCGGCAGGAACCCGCAGCGCACGCACTCGACCTCGGTCCGCAGCCGCTGCGCCAGCAACGCGCACGCACGGGCCGTCGCGATCCGCAGCGGGTTGCGTACCGGCGAGGGCCACAGCACGGCGATGGCGGCCATCGACACGACCCCCGCCATGCCCCACCCGAGCAGCCGGTCGGGCAGCGTGGCGAGCGAGCCGGGCAGCGTCGCGGGCAGGATGAAGGACACGAGCAGGGACGTCGTCGCACTCGCGATCACGGAACTCACCACGGCGGCGAACAGCACCACGAATGCCACCACCACGGTGGTCACCGCCGCGAGCCAGACGATCCGCGATACGAGCGTGCCCAGCGAGATGAGCACACCGCCGGCGAGCACGAGCGCGCCCTGCGCGAACACCCGGTCGCGGATCGGCCCGCCGAAGTCCACGAACAGCAGCAGCGCCACCGAGCCGACGGACGCGAACAGGCCTATCAGCGCGCTGCCCAGCACCAGGTTCCCGACCGCGAACAGCGACGGCAGGATGATCGCGGCGCGGCCCGTGCGGCGCAGCGCCGAGAGGTTGTTGTCCCGGCTTCGCAGCCACCCGAGAACCGTCATGGCCCGCCGTGCCTCCCACCGTCGAGGGGGCACCACGCCCGGACGCGAGCATGGTCGGGCAAAACCGCGTGTGTCAAGAACCCGGAACGGGCCCGAATCCACTGTGGAACGCCGCCACTCACCGCGCGGACCTGGTTGACTGTCCCCATGCTGCCCTGGGACGCCCCGCTCGCCGGCCGGCTCGACCGCCACACGATCACCTCGGAGCTGCTGCGGGACAACCCGCTCGGCGACCCGCACGAGCGGCCTCTGTGGGTGTACGTCCCGCCGGGCTACGAAGGCTCCGCGGCGCGCTACCCGGTGATCTACGTGATCCAGGGCTACACCGGCCAGGTCGCGATGTGGGCCAACCGCACCGCGTTCCGTCAGCCGTACCTCGAAACGGCCGACGCGGTGTTCGCCGACGGCGCGCCGCCCTGCGTCGTGGTCTACGTCGACGCCTGGACCTCCTACGGCGGCTCGCAGTTCGTCGATTCACCCGGCACCGGGCGCTACCACTCGTACCTATGCGACGAGATCGTGGCGTGGGTCGACGCGCACTACCGCACCATCCCCGCGCGCGAGTCACGCGCGATCACCGGCAAGTCCTCCGGCGGCTTCGGCGCGATGATCACGCCGATGCTGCGCCCCGACCTGTTCGGCGCGCTCGCCACGCACGCCGGAGACACGCTCTACGAGCTCAGTTACGTGCCCGAGTTCGGCAAGGCCGTGCGCGTGCTGCGCGAGTACGACCACGACATCTTCCGCTGGTGGGACGACTTCCAATCACGTCCGGCGTTCACCAAACCGGGTGACGAGTCGCTGCTCGTGGCCCTCGGCGTCGCCGCGTGCTTCTCCGCGCGCGAGGACGGCACGCCCGAGCTGCCCTTCGACGCGGTGACCGGTGTGCTCAAACCGGACGTCTGGGACCGCTGGCTCGCGTGGGACCCGGTCCGCATGGCGCCCGCCCACGCCGAGACGCTGCGCTCCCTGTACTCGGTCTGGATCGACGCCGGCACCCGCGACGAGTGGTTCCTCGACCTCGGCGCCGCCGCGTTCCGCGACGAGCTCCTCAAGGCCGGCCTGCCCGAGGACCGCCTGCACTTCGAGCTCTTCGACGCCGGCCACGGCGGCATCGACTACCGCTACCCGCCGGCCCTCGAATGGCTCGCCGAACGGCTGGCCCGCTAGCGCTCACTCCAGGTCGACGCGCACCGTCAGCAGGTTGTTGCCCAAGGCCCGCACCCCGACGCTGTTCAAGCGCGGCAACGACTTCAGCCGCGCCACGGCGTCGTCCTCAGGCAGGACATGGGCGGTCCCGCGGTGCCAGCGCCCGCGCAGCCGGACGCGGACGCGCGGGTCGGCCTGCAGGTTGCGGACGTACTGCGAGCGGGTGCCGAACTCCGACACGAGCCAGAACTCGTCGCCGGTGCGCCGGCCGCCGACGGGTGTGCGGCGCGGGAGACCCGACGCGCGGCCCGTGGTCTCCAGCAGGACCTGGCCGGGCAGCCGCGACAGCACTGGGTTGCCGACGCGGCGCTGGAACGTCGTCACCAGCCGGTGCCACCCGCTGCCGCGCTGGGCGGCTTCGCGCAGCCGCCACGGGATGACCACCGCGTGGATCGGCGCCGCGAGGGCCCACAACGCGCGGGCCGGCGCACGGTCGAATCGCACGGTGGTGGTCCAGCGCACCCGAGAGCCGACGTCGACGGTGTTGCGCGTGGTCAGCAGGCTCGACGGTGCTTCGAGCACCACGCTGCCGGGCTCGGAGCTCACGACCGTCCAGCCGAGCACGCGGCCCGGCCCGGGCCGGGTCCGCAGGCCGAGGCACCGCCAGCCCACGCGCAGGAAGGCCCGCAGTGGCGCCGGTGCGTCTTCCCAGACGGCTCGCGCCCACTGCTCGGCGGTGCGCTCGTCGCCGGCGGGCCGGGCGATGTCCACTGTGGACGTGTAGGCGGAGGTCACGCGGTCCACGCTAGTGCTTCGAAGCCTCCGACGCGCGAGCGTGATCGACCGCGGCGGCCGCGTCCGGGCCCCAGCTCACCAGCAGCCGCAACGCTTCCTGCGACTTCGAACCGGGCTCGGTATGGTACACCGACAACGCCTGATCCGGCTCCCCGGGCAGGGTGAACGTCTCGTAGTGCAACGTCAGCTCACCCGCGAGCGGGTGCGTCAACCGCATCGTCGCGTGCGTCTTGCGCTTCACGTCGTGCGCGGCCCACATCGTGCGGAATTCCTCGCTCTTCACCGACAGTTCCCCGACCAGCTCGGTGAGCAGCGGGTCGTTCGGGTGCTGCCCGGCGTCGAGCCGCAGCTGACCGACGACGTCGGCCGCCTTGGTGCGCCAGTCCGCGTACAGGCTGTGCGCGGCCGGATCGAGGAAGACGATGCGAGCCCAGTTGCGGTCTTCCGGCGCCCGCGCGGCCCAGTCGCCGAACAGCGCCGACGCCGTTCTGTTCCAGGCGAGCACGTCGGTGCGGCGGCCCCACACGTACGCGGGCACGCTCTCGATCGCGTCGAGCATCGTCTGCAGCGCGGGCCGCACCTGCTGCCGTTGCCGCGGCACCGGCCGTTTGCGCTGCTGCGGCTTGGCCAAGTGCAGCAGGTGCGCGTGTTCGGTCTCTGACAGGTTCAGCGCGGTGGAGATCGCATTCAGCACTTCGAGCGAGACGTTGCGGCCGTTGCCCTGCTCCAGCCGTGTGTAGTACGCGACGGAAACCCCGGCGAGCTGCGCCAGCTCCTCACGCCGCAACCCCGGCACGCGCCGGCGCCGGCCGTACCCGGGCAGGCCCACATCAGCCGGCTTCAGGCGGGCTCGCCGCGAGCGCAGGAACTCGCTCAGCTCCGCGCGCGGATCCAGCGCCTGCTCGGTGCGGGGGTGCGTGGCCATGTCCCTCAGTATCGCGCCCGAACCACGAAATCGCTGCTCCTGAGCCTGTCCCTGCCAGTAGTAGGCACGCGGGACGTACGCGAAACGGGCACCTGGGTAACCCTTCAGGCCCGGCGCACAGTGAACCGTGCCCGCCGAGCGGCCCGGCACCAGGGAGAGGGATCAGTGAGATGACCGAAACCACCACAGCTTCGCCCGCCACCGCGCGCGGCCGGGACCGGCTTCCGGGCAAGGCCCTCTTCGGCCTCTTCCTCGCCGGGTTCATCGGCATCCTCACCGAGTGCCTGCCCGCCGGCCTGCTGCCGGAAATCAGCCGGACCCTGCACACGAGCGTCGCGGCCACCGGCCAGATCGTCACGATCTACGCCGCCGCCACCGCGCTCGCCGCGATCCCGCTCTCGCGCCTGACCGCGAAGTGGTCGCGCAAGACCGTGTTGCAGGTCGCGCTGGGCACCGTCGCGATCACCAACGCGCTCACCGCGTTGTCCACCGACTACACCCTCACGATGGTGATCCGGTTCGTCGCCGGCCTCGGCACCGCGCTGGTCTGGACGCAGCTCGCCGGGTACGCCGCGCGCCTGTCGCCGCCGAGCGTGCAGGGCCGTGCCATCGCCATCGCGCTGGCGGGCACGCCGATCTCGCTGGCCCTCGGTGTGCCGGTGGGCACGTGGCTGAGCACCTTCGGCGGCTGGCAGACGGCGTTCTGGGTCTCGGCGGTGCTGAGCCTGCTGAACATGCTCTGGTTCGTGGTGAACCTGGCGAACCTGCCCGGCCAAGCGGGCCACGAACGCTTCACGCTCCGCCAGGTCCTCGCGATGCCCGGGCTGCGCACGATCCTGTTCGCGCTCACCACGTACATGGTGGCGCACAACATCCTCTACACCTACGTGACCGACTTCCTGCGGTTCGCGGGCATGGAGAGCCAGGCCGGGTGGGTGTTGTTCGCCTTCGGTGTCACGTCGGTGCTGAGCGTGGTCGTGGTCGGCGCGCACATCGACCACCACCTGCGCAAGCTGATCGTCGCGAGCACACTGCTGTTCGCGGTGAGCGTGCTGGTCCTGGCGGTGCTCGCGGGTGTGCCCGCGCTCGTCTACCTCGCCGCCGCGGCGTGGGGCCTGGCGTTCGGCAGCTCGCCCAGCCTGTTCATCGGCGGCGCGATCACCGCGACGGCCGAAGCCGCCGACGTCGCGCAGTCGATCGTGATCTCGTTCTTCTCCGGCTCGATCGCCCTCGGTGGAATCGTCGGCGGGCTGCTGATCGCGAGCCTGGGCACGGCGTCGATCACGTGGGCTTCATTGGTGCTGCTGGTCTTCGCGGCGGTCGCGGTGATCGGCGGCCGCAAGCACGCGTTCCCCAGGGGCGCCTGAGCGGCACCCCCGGGGAAGGCGTCAGCGCGGGAAAACCGTGCCGTCGAACAGCTTCCGGGCCGTGCGCACGACCCCGCTGCGGCGCACCCGCGGCGGGGTCTCGCCCGGGTCCACCTCCACCTCGACCTGCAGGTGGCCGGTCGGGTGCTCGACGTCGATGCGCGAGGTGCCGGGCAGCTTCGCCAGTTCGTGCCCGACGGCACCGTCCAGCAGGAGCGCCGTGGCCACGCTGACGGCCCCGAGCACCCCGATCGACGTGTGCGGTTCGAGCGGGATGAACGTGCGGGTGCAGATCGTGCCGCCGTCGACGGGCGGCGCGACGAGCGTGGTCTTCGGGACCGAGCTGTCGCGCACGTCGCCGAGGCCCATCAGCTCGGCCGCCCGCAACCGCAGCGACTGGATCCGCGCCCGAAGCGCGGTGTCGGCCTTGAGCTGCTCAGGCGTTTCGTAGCCGGTGAGCCCGAAGTCGGCGGCCCGTGCGACGACCACGGGCATGCCGTTGTCCACACAGGTCACCGGCACACCGTCCACAGTGTCCACGAGGTGCCCGGTCGGGAGCAGGCCGTGGCCCGTCGACCCCGCGGTATCGGCGAAGTCGAGCACCACCGGCGCCGCGGTACCGGGCACGCCGGAGATCGCCGTGTCACCCGCGTACTCGACGACCCCGCCGGGAGTGGGGAAGCGGGCGACGGCGGTGCTGTCCGAGTTGACCATGCGGATCCGCACGGTCGTCTCGCTGTCGCCGGCCGGCACGAGGCCGCGTTCCACCGCGAACGGGCCGACGCCCGCGAGCAGGTTGCCGCAGTTCTGCCGGTCGGTCACCGTCGCCTCGGCCACGCCGAGCTGCAGGAACAGGTAGTCGACGTCCGCGCCGGGCGTCGTGCTCGGCGACACCACGGCCACCTTGCTGGTGAGCGGGTGGGCGCCGCCGATGCCGTCGATCTGGCGCGGGTCGGGGCTGCCCATGATGCGCAGCAGCAGGTCGTCGCGCTCCGCTGCGTCGGCGGGCAGGTCCTCGGCGCGGAAGTATGCGCCCTTCGACGTGCCGCCGCGCATCAGCAGGCAGGGGACGCCCGTCACGCCTGCTCCTTCTCATACTCCTCGGCGGTCAGGTAGCGCACGCCGAGCGACTCGAGCTTCTCGCGCAGGTTGTAGCGGTCGAGCCCCAGCTCACCGCCGGCCAGCGCGGTCCGCGTCGCTTCTTCCTTGGCGAGCCGGGCCTTCGACGCGGCGATGCCCCGGTCGACGTCGCGCTGTGGCACGCACATCACACCGTCGTCGTCGGCCAGGATCACGTCGCCCGGGCGGATCGTCTGCCCGCCGACGGTCACCGGCACGTTCACCGAACCGGCCGTCGCCTTCACAGTGCCCTGCGCGCTGATCGCCCGCGACCACACCGGGAAGCCCATTTCCTTGAGCTCCGCGACGTCGCGCACCCCCGCGTCGATCACGAGCCCGCGCACGCCGCGGGACACGAGCGAGGTGGCCAGCAGCTCGCCGAACATGCCGTCGGTGGACGGGGAAGTGGTGGTGACGACGAGGATGTCACCCGGCCGGCACTGCTCCACGGCCGCGTGGATCATCATGTTGTCACCCGGCCAGCACAGCGCTGTCACGGCCGAGCCGCCGATGCGCGAACCGCGGTGCAGCGGCCGGTGCTCCACGCCGAGGTAACCCGTGCGCCCCAGTGCTTCGTGCACCGTGGCGACGCCGAAGCCGGCCAGCTCGTCGATCTTCTCGCCGGGCGCCCGGGGGACGTCGGTCACCACCACTGTGTTCATTCAGCCTGCTCCATCGCTCAGTTGTCGGTCTCGCGCAGCGCGGTGATCACGCTGCGCAGGTGCGCTCGGGCCGCTTGCTCGGCGGCGTCCGGGTCGCGGCGGGCGATCGCGTCGATGATCGCCAGGTGCTCGGGCAGCGACACGTGCGGCCGGCCCGCGCGCATGGCGAGCCGGAACTGGTGGCGGACGATCTGGCCGTGGAGCCGCTCCAGCAGCTCCGCCGCCACGGACTGGCCCGCGATCTCCCGCACCGTGCGGTGCAGCTCGCGGTTGAGCTCCGAGTACTTCATCGACTCGCCGTCGTCGACGGCCGACTGGAGCCGCACCGCCAGCTCACGCAGCGAGTCGATCTCGTCGTCGGTCGCCTTCTCCGCCGCCTTGGCCGCGCACAGGCCCTCGAGCACCATGCGGCACTCGGTGATGGCCACGGCCTCCTCGACCGACACCACCCGCACCCGGGCCCCGCGGTGCGGGATGCGCTCCACCAGGCCTTCCGCGGTCAGGTCGATCAAGGCCGCGCGCATGCTCGCGCGCGTGACGCCGAAGGTCTCGGCCAGCTCGGCCTCCACCAGCCGCTGCCCCGGGACGACGTCGCCTGCCAGCAGGGCGGCCCGCAGCGCGTCGAGCGCGGCGTGCTTGCCGGCCTCCCCTTCCTTCGGCGTGGTGGTCATCCCGGCTCCTCTCCTCGATGGTGACGCTAAGCATCCCATACGAGATTGTCAACAATTTCGTAGACGACTCTTGTGACGATCCGGGTCCCCGGGTTAGGTTCCCCGGCAGACCCAGCCGGCCGCGAGGATGCGTCCGGGACGACAGGAGATGATCTCGACGATGACCGGACCGGCCACGTCACCGCCCGCCGCCAGAGGGGCCAAGACTTCGACCCGCAACGCCGTGATCGGCGCTTCCTTCGGCTTTTTCGTCGACATGTTCGACGTCTACCTGCCGGTGGTCGCGCTCACTCCGGCGATGAACTACTTCCTCCCGCCCGCGGTCTCCCCGGGGAGCCGGGCCGTGATCACGTCGCTGATCTTCGTGGCCACCCTCATCGGCCGGCCGCTCGGTTCGCTCATCTTCGGCCGCCTGGCCGACAAGGTCGGGCGCCGCCGCGTGACGCTGTGGTCGATCACCGGCTGCGGCATCTGCACGCTGCTCATCGCGCTGCTGCCCGGCTACCACGCCGTGGGCCTGCTCGGTGTCGTGCTGATGGTGGTGCTGCGGCTGATCGACGGCGTGTTCCTCGGCGGCGAGTACACCGGCGCCACGCCGCTCGCCATGGAGGCGGCGCCCACCGGCAAGCGCGGCTGGTACGGCGGGCTCGTGGGCATGGGCTTCCCGATCTCGTACTGCGCGATCTCGCTGGTGACGTTCATCATGCTGCGCATCGCGCCCTCGGGCGGCACGAACTCGGCCTACTCGCAGTGGGGCTGGCGGGTGCCGTTCCTCGTGGGAGCCTTGCTGTGCGTGGTGTTCTGCGTGTACTTCTCGCGCACGGTCGAGGAGTCCGAGACGTGGAAGTCGGCGAAGAAGTCGCGCACGCCGATCCGCGACGTGCTCGTGGGATCCTCGCGCAAGCAGTTCCTCCAGGTCTTCGTGATCATGAGCGGCATCTGGTTCGCGTCCAACCTCGCCTCCGGCCTGTTGCCGAGCGCTCTGCAGTACCAGGCACACGTGTCCGCGACGCAGGTGACGGCGGCGCTGGTGATCGTGCAGGCGATCCACTCCGTGCTGTTCCCGTTCCTCGGGCTGCTGTCGGAGAAGATCGGCCGGCGCAAGTTCCTCGCGTGGTCCGGCATCGGCATCGGCGTGGTCTGCGCCGGCGCGTTCGCGACGATCAGCCTCGGCTGGTACTCCGGGTTCGGCGCGGTGCTGCTGCTCACGCTCGTGATCCGGCTCTCGGGCGGCAGCACGTTCGCCGTCACGCCGTCGTACCTGTGTGAGCGGTTCCCTCCGGCCGTGCGCGGCAGCGGGTTCGGTCTCGGCTACAGCATGCCGCTGATCCTGACCTCGTTCTACGCCTACTACCAGGGCTGGCTGGAGCACATCATGCCGTCGGGCTTCACGGCCGCGGCGCTGCTGGTGCTCGGTGGCGCGCTCGTGTTGGTCGGCTCGCTGATCGGCCCGGAGACCAAGGACGTCGACCTCGGTGTCGCGGCCGCGGGCCAGCCGCAGCCGAAGGCGGTGACAGCGTGACGAAGATCGCGTTGCTGGGCCTCGGTGAGGTGGGTTCCGTGCTGGCGGAAGACCTCACCGGGGTGGAGCTCGCGGCGTGGGACGTGGCGCTGGCGGATCCGGCGAGCGCTGCAGCGCGCAACGCCGAACGGTTCGGGCTGGTGTCCGCTGTGGACGCCCACGACGCCGTGCGCGAAGCCGATCTGGTGATCAGCGCCGTGACCGCGGCCAACGACCTCACCGCGGCCCAGTCGATCGCCGGCGGGCTGCCCGCCGGCTGCTGGTTCCTCGACCTCAACTCCGCGGCACCCGGCCAGAAGCAGGCCTCGGCCGAGGTGATCGAGAAGGCCGGCGGCCGCTACGTCGAGGCCGCCGTGATGTCGCCGATCAACCCCAAGCGGCTCGCGGCCCCGACGCTGCTCGGCGGCCCGCACGCGGCGGAGTTCGCTGAGTTCGCGCGCCCGCTCGGCTTCACCGGGCTGGAGGTCTACGCCGACGTGGTCGGCCGGGCCGCGGCCACCAAGCTCTGCCGCTCCGTGGTGATCAAGGGCGTCGAAGCCCTGCTCACTGAGTCGCTGCTCGCCGCGCGCGAGTGGGGCGTGGAGGGACGCGTCCTCGGGTCGCTGTCGAACCTGCTGCCCAGCGACGACTGGGAAAGCCTCGCCGCGTACATGATCTCCCGCTCGCTGGAGCACGGCGTCCGCCGGGCCGAGGAGCTGCGGGAAGCCGCGGTGACCGTGGCCGAGACGGGCGTCGAGCCCGTGATGGCGGAGGCGATCGCGCGCCGCCAGGACTGGGCGGCGACCCACCGGCCCGCGGACCTCGGCGAGCTGGAGTCTCGGCTGCTGCCGCTGCTCGACGCGGTCCGCACGCGAATGTCCGAAGAAGACCCGAAAGGCGACACCGAGTGATCATCGACTGTCACGGCCACTACACGACCGTGCCCGCGGCCCACACGAGCTGGCGGGACGCGCAGCGCGCCGCGTTCGACGCGGGCACCGCCGCCCCGGCGTACCCGGAGATCGGCGACGACGAGCTGCGCGAATCGGTGCAGGGCCAGCTCGGGCTGATGGCCGACCGCGGCGTGGACCTCACGGTGTTCTCGCCGCGCGCGTCGGCGATGGGCCACCACATCGGTGACGAGGCCGTGAGCACCGAGTGGGCGCGGGTGTGCAACGACCTCGTCCACCGTGTGACCACGCTCTACCCCGAGAAGTTCGTCGGCGTCTGTCAGCTGCCGCAGTCACCGGGCGTGCCGGTGGAGCACTCCGTGGCCGAGCTGCGCCGCTGCGTGGAGGAGCTCGGGTTCGTGGGCTGCAACCTCAACCCCGACCCGAGCGGCGGGCACTGGACGGCGCCGCCGCTCACGGACAAGAGCTGGTACCCGTTCTACGAAGCCATGGTGGAGCTCGACGTGCCGGCCATGGTGCACGTGTCGGCCTCGGACAACCCGAGCTTCCACGCCACGGGCGCGCACTACCTCAACGCCGACACCACGGCGTTCATGCAGTTCCTGCAGTCGGACCTGTTCACCGACTTCCCGGCACTGCGCTTCGTGATCCCGCATGGCGGCGGAGCGGTGCCCTACCACTGGGGCCGCTACCGCGGGCTCGCCGACATGCTCGGCCGCCCGGAGCCCGACGAGGGGGTGCTGCCGAACGTCTTCTTCGACACGTGCGTGTACCACCAGCCGGGCATCAACCTGCTCTTCGACGTGATCAACGTGGACAACGTGCTGTTCGGCTCGGAGATGGTCGGGGCCGTGCGGGGCATCGACTCGCGCACCGGGCACCACTTCGACGACACCCGCCGCTACGTCGACGCGCTCGGGCTGTCCGATGAGGACAAGACGAAGGTGTACGAGGGCAACGTGCGCCGCGTCTACCCGCGCCTGGACCAGGCGCTGAAGGCGAGGGGCGTGTGAGCGCGTTCACGGCCGACCCCGGCTGGCTCTCCTACGACCCCGAACCGTCGAAGCCGGCCTTCGTGCTCCCGCCGGGCACCGTCGATGTGCACACGCACGTGTTCGGCCCGGGCGACAAGTTTCCGTACGCACCGGAACGCAAGTACACGCCGACCGACGCCGGCAAGGAGCAGCTGTTCGCCCTGCGCGATTTCCTGGGCATCGAGCGCCAGGTGATCGTGCAGGCGACCTGCCACGGCGCCGACAACAGCGCTCTGGTCGACGCGCTCGACGCGGCGGGCGAGCGCTCACGCGGCATCGCGACGATCCGCGGCACCGAGTCCGACGAGGAGCTCGCTCGGCTGCACGCGGCCGGCGTGCGCGGTATCCGGCTGAACTTCGTCCGCCGGCTCGTGGACCCGAAACCCGACGCGTACTACCACGACCTGGTCGCGCGGATCGCGCCGCTGGGCTGGCACATCGTGATCTACTTCGAGGCCGCGGACCTCGCCGAGAAGTGGGACCTGTTCACCTCGCTGCCGACCACGGTCCTGGTGGACCACATGGGCCGCCCGGACGTGACGAAACCCGTCGACGGCCCGGAGTTCGGCCGCTTCCGCACGCTGCTGCGCGAGCACGCGAACTTCCACGTGAAGGTCACCGGCCCGGAACGCCTCACGGTGGCCGGCCCGCCGTATGACGACGTGGTGCCCTTCGGCCGCGCGCTCGTGGAAGAGTTCCCGGACCGCGTCCTGTGGGGCACGGACTGGCCGCACCCCAACATGAAGAGCCACATGCCCGACGACGGTACGCTGGTCGACTTCGTGCCCCGCATCGCGCCGAGCGCCGAAGCGCGGCAGAAGCTGTTGGTGGACAACCCGATGCGGCTCTACTGGGCTGAGTGAACGGGAATCGACCGAGCCGGGGAACCGGGCCGTCCGAAGTGGACGGCCCGGCTCAGCCCGGCCGTTCGGCGACACGCGGGGGAGCGATGCCGCTGTCGCCGGGGAGATCGTCATCGGCCAGACCTCCTGCACCGGGTCCTTCGCCGACGCGACGCGGGCGAGCACGATCTCGCCGAGCCGCCGCAGTGAGACCGCGAACGTGGTCAGCGACGGCACGAGGTAGTCGCACACCGGGTTCTTGCGGAACCCCGCCACGGCCAGGTCCGTGCCCGGCCGCACACCGGCCTCGGCGAAGCGGCGGTAGAGCCCGAGCGCGAGTGTCTCCTGCGCCAGCATCACGGCCGTCGGCGCCGGCGTCATCGCCGGCAGGCGTTCGGCGAGCAGCCCGCCGCCCTCGGGCGTGTCGGGCAGGCGTATCTCGGCGGTGGGCTCGAACCCGTGCGAGGCCAGCGCCTGCCGGCAGCCGCGGGCGTACTCCCAGGTGCTGCTGACGTCTCCGTCGTCGTAGGCCAGCGCGATCGGCGTGTGGCCTGCGGCCACGAGCCGCTCCACCGTCTCCGCCGCGACGCCCTCGAAGTCCAGGTCGAGCCACGCGTGGCCCTCGGGTCCGCTGCGGCCGAGCGCCACGAACGGCCCGCCCCGCTCGGTGAGCAGCTCCACCCGCCGGTCGACGCGGTGGGTGTTGGAGATGACGTACGCGTCGGCGATGTGCCGGTCGACGGCGTTGACCAGGTACCGGTAGGGGTCCTTGGCCGGCCCGACCGGCAGCAGCACCAGGTCCATCGAGCGTTTTGCGAGCTCCTGCTGCAGGCCGTCGCAGACGCTGAAGTAGAACGTCTCGCCCATCGCGGTGCGCGCGGTGTCGGTCTGCATCACGAGCGCGACCGTGCCGGTCGCGCCGCGGCGCAGCGTGCGGCCGGACTGGTTCGGCTGGTAGCCGAGGCGCTCCGTGGCCGAGCGGACGCGCTCGCGCATGGCCGACATCCAGTCCCGCAACCACTACTTCGAGGCGACGGGTCCGTTGGGTCAGTCTCCCGTTGCGGTTCTGGCGGCCCTTCGCGCTCCCGCGACAACGCCCGCACCCCGATGCAGTGGGACGCCTCGTCAGAGGCCGGCTTCACTTCGGGTACGCCTTGGCTTCGGGTGAACCCGAACCACGTGACGATCAACGTCGAGTCCCAAGTGGACGATCCGGCTTCGGTGTTTTCGCACTACCGCCGGTTGATCGCTTTGCGCTACTCGGAGCCGCTGGTGGTCTCGGGCCGGTACTCGCTGCTGGAACCTCATTACCCCACGTTGTTCGCCTTCACCCGGGTGGACGATGACCACGGGTTGCTGGTGCCGGCCAACTGGTCGGGTTCACCGCTCGACGTGCCTTCGTCCGCTGTGGATGGTTGGTCCGACGCGTCGCTGCTCATGGGCAACTACCCGGGCCCCGCTTCGGTGGGGGCGCGGCTACGGCCTTGGGAAGCCGTCGTCTTCCGCCGCTGACGCCGCACTACGGCAACGGCGCTTCCGACCGCCGCACCCAGCAACGCGACGACGGCGGTCGCGACGCGCACGAACCCGGTGGAACCGAGGCTGACCGCAAGCACTGCGAGGGCCGCGAGCAGCCCCGTCGCGGAAAGGGCAACGGTCCGGACCAGATCCCGCGCACGCCGAGTGCGATCGTCGGAGGTGAGGACCCGGTCGAGCAACTGGAGGAAGGTGAGGCGGTCGGTCCCGCGGGGAACGGTGGTCACCGGTTCGCCGCCGCACTCGGTCGGCCGACGGTGCGCAAAGCGAGCGCAGGGGGCTCGCCCTGGTCTCGCAGCCGGCCGACGAACCTGTCCGGAGTCGGGCTCCGGTCGACGATCCGCGCGAATGTCGCCGAAGGCTTGACCGGTCCTCGTGTCCCATCGAGAACGACGCCTTCCCCGAGGATTCCGGCCACGGGGTCGCAGAGATCTTCGACCAGCGAGAACACCGAAGGACCCTGCTCCGTTTCGAGGTGGAGCGCAGTCCCGCCCAAACTGCTCCAGACGTCGATCGCGGCAGCGTTCGCGACCAGCCCGATGCGGCGCAGCATGGCGCTGCCGAGCGCGACCGGACCGCAGTGCTGCCAGTGGAAATCGTAACCGTGCCGTTCGCCCGAGCTCAGCTGCGGCGAACACTCGAGGCGCGGGTCCACGCACTTTCCGCCGTACGCCGTGTGCCGGATAGCGCCCCAGATTCGGGTCCAGTCGTCCTCTTTGATGCCGCGGACCACAACACGGCAGGGAGTGACCCTGCCGTCCACATCGAGCAGGCGCAGCTCAAGGTTGTTCTGGGTGAAGGTGAAGCGCAGGCCCGGAATGCCGTCGCGGCCTTCGTTCGGTTCGAGAGGCGCCAGCAGCGCGCGGAAGAATCGGGTCGCGGCATCGTCGGCAAGGCTGACCACGAGGGCATCGCAGCGCGGACTGACCTTTTTGAACACTCGGTGCCCTGCGGTCCGGTGCGCCGAATACCTGACGGCAAGCAAGAGCGAAGTCTCAAGCACCCGTTGGTGCAGTGAATGCGCTGCGAGAATCGCCTTTTCCCGCGCGGCTTCGGTGATCGCGAGGTCGGCGCTGATCGCCTTGTGGGCTTCTTGGCGCGTCTCACCGGTGAACCGCCGGCGCACCGACGCGAGCTCAGAGACTGAAGCAGTCACGGCAGAGTCCTTCCTTCGTCACCGCCCGGCTCGGCGAGGAGGGATCCAGCCATGGTTCTTCAGACACCCACGAGGGTGCGATCAGTCGTTCGTGCTGTTCGGTGGTTCCGTCGCCCGGGTTGCCGGGTGGGCGACACCAGCAGCGCCCGCACGGTGCGCGACGAAGCATAGCGCACGGTGAGTCGCGGATCGTCTCGCGCGGGGTTGTCCCGGCCGCAACTCACCCCGGTGAGGGAGCTCGCGCCGAAGATCAGGCGGCCGGTTTCCAGCCCAGCTCAGGGCCCAGCCGGGTGGCGATGTCCGTGAGGATCTGCACGTAGTCGGCGTGCTCGAAGGTGAAGGGCAGCGCGAACGCGACCTCCGACACCTCCCGGAACGCGGCATCCGCGTAGAGCCGTTCGGCGATGGAAGCCGACGTGCCCACCAGGTCTTCCGCGAAGGTCATGCGGGCCGGGCCGTGGGCCTTGCCGACGCGGGGCAGGCGGGAAGCGGCGTACGCCTCGTACTTCGCGCGCTGCTCGGGGCTCGCGCTGTCGGTCGGGATGACGACCAGACCCTGTGACACGCGGGCGTCGGCCCCGAGGGGGTGGTGGGCGCGGAACTCGCGGATCTGGGCGGCCTGGATGGCCGCGAAGTCGATCTCCGTGGCGTCGGGGTCCTCGGCGCGCACGACGCTGCTGGCCAGGTAGTTCATGCGGTGCTCGCCGGCCCAGCGGGCGGAGCGGGTGCTGCCGCCGCCGTACCAGAGGCGGTCGGCGAGGCCGGGGGAGTGCGGCTGGACGCGGGGCGAGTACTCCTCGATGCCCTCGGTGCCGCTGAAGTCCGTGGCTTTCTCGCCACGGATGAAGCCCAGGAGGCGCTCCACGCGCTGGTAGCTGAAGTCCTCGGCCGACGCGGTGTCGGGGTACAGCGCGGGCGCGAGGTGGTCGTAGTGGCGCGGCTCGCCGACGCTCAGGCCGGGGTTGAGGCGCCCGCCGGAGAGGACGTCGACCGTGGCGAGGTCTTCGGCGAGGCGCAGCGGATTTTCCCAGCCCAGAGGGATCACGGCGGTGCCCAGCTCGATGCGGCTCGTGCGTTGCGTGGCGGCGGCCAGAACCGCGACGGGCGACGAGATGCCGAACTGCAGGTGCCGGTGGCGCACCCACGCGCTGTCGAAACCGAGCTCCTCGCCGAGCTGGATGACCTGCAGCGTCGACTCGTGGCCGGCGGCGGGATCGGCCTCGTCGAACAGCCCGATCGTGAGGAAACCCAGCTTGCGCAACGGTTCCGAGGTGATCGGCACGGCAGTTCCTCCTGGCTCCGGGTCTTGCCGTGGATCAACCTCGACGGCGCCGGGATTGTTCCGGTTCCGGTGTGGTCTGGAACACTCCGTCGGAACATCACGGGAAGTCCGGTTTCCTGGACCGAAACTAACTTGTAACGGGGCCAAGGTTCCACTCTGTCGCCGCCCGCGCCAGAATCACGCGTTGTGATCGCGTCAGAAAAGCATTCGGAGGCTTGTCGGAAACCCTGAAAACAGGTACTGGCGCGGATCATTCGGACAAAGTTCCCGAAAATTCGGATCGAGGCTCATTCATGGTTGAACCCGCCCAGAAAATCGCATCTGCGGGCACTTCGCCGAAAATGCGCAGATCGGTCGGTTTCTACGGCCTGATGTTCGTTTCGCTCGGCTCGATCATCGGCTCAGGGTGGCTGCTCGGCGCGCTCAAGGCGGCGAAGGTGGCGGGTCCCGCATCGCTCGTTTCGTGGGTGCTCACCGCGGTAATCATGGCGACGCTCGCCCTGGTCCACGCGGAACTCGGCGCGGCCTACCCGGTCGCCGGCGGCACGGCCCGGTACCCCGCGCTCGCGTACGGGGTGCTCGGCGGGTTCGTCGGCGGCTGGGTGGCGTGGCTGCAGGCGGTGGCGCTCGCGCCGGTGGAGGTCGAGGCGAGTCTCGAATACCTCGACAACGTCACCTGGATCAAGGAACACCTGAATCTGCTGAGTCCTTCGGGGACGCTCACCGCGAGCGGATTCGGCTG
The DNA here is from genome assembly GCF_040682095.1 of Amycolatopsis sp. NPDC051372. NCBI lineage: Bacteria > Bacillati > Actinomycetota > Actinomycetes > Pseudonocardiales > Pseudonocardiaceae > Amycolatopsis > Amycolatopsis sp. NPDC051372. The sequence continues at coordinate 209,883 of NZ_JBFBAF010000012.1, read as the reverse complement.
GGCGACGCTGCTGATGGCGATCTTCACCATGATCAACCTCGTCGGCGTGAAATTGCTGTCGGAAAGCAATTCGGCGACGGTGATCTGGAAGACCGCGGTGCCGGTGCTGACCGTGGTCGTGCTGCTGTCGCTGCGGTTCCACCCGGGCAACTTCACCGCGGGCGGCGGCTTCGCGCCGCACGGCGCCCACGGCATCTTCGCCGCGCTGCCGGTCGGCGTGGTGTTCGCGCTGCAGGGCTTCGAACAGGCCGTGCAGGTGGGCGGCGAGGCGCGCGACCCGCAGAAGGACCTGTCGCGCGCGATCATCGTCGCGATGGTCATCGGCACGATCGTCTACCTGCTGCTGGAGGTCGCGTTCATCGGCGCGCTCGACCCGGCCGCGCTGCTCAAGGGCTGGGACAACCCGATCGCGCAAGGCTCCTTCGGCCCGTACGCCACGCTGGCGACCCTCGCCGGCGCCGGCTGGCTGTCGTACGTGCTCTACGCCGACGCCTTCGTCTCCCCGGCCGGCACGGGCATGCTCTACCTCGGCACGTCGGCGCGCCTGTCGTACGCGATGGGCCACGAGCGCACGCTGCCGAAGGGTCTGGGCAAGCTCAACGTGCGCGGGGTGCCGGTGTGGTCGATCGGTCTGTCGTTCGTGGTCGGCGAGATCGCGTTCCTGCCGTTCCCGAGCTGGCAGTCGCTGGTCAGCGTGATCACCTCGGCAACCGCGCTGATGTACGCGTTCGCCCCGGTCTCGATGATCGCGCTGCGCAGGCGCGACCCGGACCGCCCGCGCCCGTACCGCGCGCCGATGCCGAAGGTGCTGGCGCCCGCGGGGTTCGTCGCCGCGAATCTGATCATCTACTGGAGCGGCTTCGACACCACGTGGAAGATCATGATCGCCGTGGTGATCGGCTTCGGCCTGTTCCTCATCGCGCGTGTGACGAGCCCCAAGCTGGAACGCATCCCGATCGACTGGAAGGCCGCGCAGTGGATCGTGCCGTGGCTCGCCGGCCACGTGCTCATCGGCTACTTCGGCCGCTACGGCGAGTCGGGCAACATCAGCGCCCTGCCCGAGTGGATCGACCTGCTGGTGGTGATCGTGTTCAGCCTGGCGGTGTTCTACTGGGCCGTGAACCTCGCCGTCGACAGTGACAAGGTGAAGGCAGCGGTCGAGCGGGAGGCGCTGGAGCTGGCCGTGCAGTGAGCTCGCGGGTGACCGGTTTCCCATGCGGGCGACCGGTCACCGGCGCCGCCACGCCCCGGGCGTCGTTCCTTCGCGGCGGCTGAACACGCGGGTGAGCGCGGCGTTGGATTCGTAGCCCACCCGAGCGGCGATCTGCGCGACGCTGAGGTCGGTCTCGCGAAGGAGTCGCTTGGCCTGGTGCAGCCGCCACGACGTGAGGTAGCCCAGCGGGGTCTCGCCGACCACGGCCCGGAAGGCGGCCGCGAACGCCGAGCGCGAAAGGCCGGCCTCGCGGGCCAGTGTTTCGACCGTCCACGGGTGCGCGAGGTCGGCGTGCAACGCGCGCATGGCGGCCGCGAGGCGGGGGTCGCGCTGAGCGGCGAGCCAGCCGAGGTCGCCGCCTCCGGTTTCGCAGAACGCGCGGACGGCCTGGACGAACAGCACGTCCGCGAGCCGGCTGGTCACGAGCCGGGAGCCGAGGCCCGCGGCGGCCTCCTCGCGGGCGAGCAGGTCGAACGTCGCGTGCAGCTGCTCCCCGGCCTCGCCGCGCAGGTCGAGCGGGAACAGCGGGGGCAGCATCGCGAACAGCGGCTCGGCCGCGGTGGCGTCGAAGGAGAACCGGCCGGACACGATGTCGGTGCGTTCACCGTTCCCGCCGTGCGTCGCGACGGTGCGTTCCGGGTCGGTGAACAGGGATTCGCACTCGGCGAGGTCGCGGCCGGGCTCGTCCTCTAGCGTGAACCGCGCGCCGGCGCGGACGACGAAGCAGTCGCCCGCCGCGAGCCGGCGCGGTTCGCCCACGGCGTCGCCCGTGAGGACGCACGAACCGGAGGCGATCAGCACGAGGCGGGTGGTCTCGGGCGAGTGGAAGGCGATGCCCCAAGGCGCGCCGGCCTCGATCCGCACGTACCGCGACTGCTCGATCCGCATCGCGGTGAGCACGTCCTCCACGGGATCCATGGGGTGCTCCTGGACGATCGGACAACGATTGCGGATCTGAAGGTAACACTCGTCCGGCTCGGCGGTTCTAGCGTGGGTCGTATGAAGATCACCGAACTGTTCGACCTGACCGGCAGGACCGCCCTCGTCACCGGAGCGAGCCGCGGGATCGGCGCCGCCGTGAGCCGGGTGCTGTCGGAGGCCGGCGCGCGGGTGGTGCTGGTCGGCCGGTTCGCGGAGACCCTGGCCGCGGTGGCGCGCGAGCTCCCGGGTGACGCCGACGTGGTCGCCGCCGACCTGGCGCGCCCGGACGCCCCAGCCGAGATCCTCGCCGCGGCGGGCCCTGTCGACGTCCTCGTCAACAACGCAGGCAGCGGCACAGGCGCGGGCTTCGCCGACCGGCTACGGCTCGCCGACGTCGACGAGGCTTGGGCGGTGTACCTGCGCGCCCCGATCGTGCTGTCCGGCCTCGCCGCCGCCGGCATGGCCGCGCGCGGTGGTGGCAGTGTCGTCACCTTGTCGTCGGGCGCCGCCCACCAGGGCCTGCCCGGCTTGTCCGTCTACAGTGGACTCCGTGCCGGCGCCGAAGCCGCCACCCGTGCGCTGGCCGCCGAGTGGGGCTCCCTCGGCGTCCGCTTCAACGCCGTCAGCCCCGGCGCTGTCCGCACCACGCTCGGCGCCTGGATCGTCGACGACGACTCGGCCCGGGCCAAGTACCTGGAGACGGTGCCGCTGGGCCGGGTCGGCGAGCCGGACGATGTCGCTGCTGCCGTGTTGTTCTTCGCTTCCCCAGCGTCGTCGTACATCACCGGCCAGACACTCACCGTCGACGGCGGCTGGGTCACGACGGCGCCGTCGCCGGTGGGCTGAGCCGGATTCGCCCGCCGCACGGTCGGCTCGGTCACGATGTCCTCGCCGGATGAATCTCGCGGGGGGTTCAGGACTACGTTGCAGAGTGCTGTCGACCGGCCGGCGAGGGCTGAAGATCGAGGTGTGGGGCATGGACGATCGAGCGGCTGCGGGCGGCAACGATCCTGCGGCAGCGCCGGAACCGGCGCGGGCCGGTCGGGTGGCGGGTGAAGTGGTCACCGAGATCTTCGAGTACGACGGTGGACGGCGGGTCACGGTGTACGTGCCGCCGGATCCGCCCGAGGCGATCGTGTTCGCCGGTGATGGTCAGCTGATCTCGCGGTGGGGCGGCCACCTGGAAGCCGCCGGCGGGCCGTCCACGATGATCGTCGGCGCCCACCGGAGCGCCGACGAGGACGAGACGGTGCGCATCCAGGAGTACTCGCCGTCGTTCGACCAGGACCGGTTCGCCGCGCATGAGCGGTTCTTCGCCGGGGACGTCCGCCGATGGGTGCGGTCGCGCTTCGGCGTCGCATTGCCCGCCGAACGCACGGCGGTGTGCGGTGTGCGGTGTGTCGGCGAGTGGCGAGCTCTCGCTGGCAATGGGCCTTCGGCATCCGGACGTCTACGGTGCGGTCTTTTCCGCTTCTCCGGGCGCCGGCTACCGCCCGCCCGCCGCGATGCCGAGCCCGCTACCGCGCGTCTACCTGGTCGCGGGCACGCTGGAGCCGTTCTTCGCGAGGAACGCGACTCGGTGGGCGGACGCGCTGCGCGATGCCGGCGCGGACGTCGTGCTGACGCAGCGGGTCGGCGATCACGGCGGCCCGTTCTGGGCTGCGGAGTTCCCGCTGATGGTGGCCTGGGCGTTCGGAAGCTGACCGGCGGCGGCGCCGGATTCTCGGTTGCGGCGCGGCGTGGGCCGCGATCATCCTCGGGTGTCATGACGGCGAACCTCACCGAGTTCTACGGCAGCGGCACCGACGAAGACACCCGGCTGACCCGCTCGGCGCACGGGAAGCTGGAGTTCCTGCGGACGCGGGAACTGGTCCGCCGGGCGCTGACCCGGACGGCACAGCGGGTGCTCGACGTCGGCGGCGGGACCGGCGTGCACGCGCGCTGGCTCGCCGCCGACGGTCACTCCGTGCACGTCGTCGACCCCGTGCCCCGGCACGTCGAGGTCGCGGCCGGGATTCCCGGCGTCTCGGCCGAACTCGGCGACGCGCGGGCGCTCACGTGGCCGGACGCGAGCGCCGACGTTGTCCTGCTTTTCGGCCGCTGTACCACCTCATCGAGGTCGGGGACCGCGCGCTGGCGCTGGCCGAAGCGCTGCGAGTGCTCCGTCCTGGCGGGGTCTTGTTCGCCGCGGCGATCAGCCGGTACCTGTCGCTGCTGGAGGTGAGCACGACCGGTCGCCTCGACGCGCGGATGGCCGGCGCCGTCGGCGAGGTCATCGGCACCGGAAACTACGACGGGCACGTCGGATTCGTCCCCGCGCACTTCCACACCGCCGCGGAGCTGGGGGTCGAGGTCCAGACCGCCGGCGGGCGCGACGTCGAGGTGTTCGGCGTGGAAGGCCCCGCCTGGGCCGCGCTCGACGTGGCGGGCGCGGCCATCCGGGACGAGACGAGCATCTGGATTCGGCGCTGCGGTGCGCCCGTTTGGTCGAGCGGGATCCGCACCTGATGGACGCCAGTGCGCACCTCCTCGCCGTCGGAAAGGCTTAGCCGGCAAGAAAATCACTTGACCCCGCCACCAGACTCGCCGGTATGGGGTCGTGGGGGCGGTTGCAGCTGGTCGCGGTGTTCGGGTCGGCGGGGGAAGGCCTGGTGCTCTCGGCGATTCCGCTGCTGGCCGTGTCGATCACGACGGATCCGCGGGAGATCTCGCTGGTGACGGTGGCCGGGCAGGCGCCGTGGTTGCTGTTGTCGTTGTTCGCGGGCGTGGTGATCGACCGGGTGCGGCGGACGTCGGTGCTGGCGGGGGCGTACGCCGTGCTCATCGCGGCCGTCGTGGCGCTCGCCGTCGCCGGATCGCTGCATGAACTGAGCCTGCCCGTGGTGGCGGTGGTGGCGTTCGTGGTCACCACGGCGCAGGTGTTCGGCGACGGGGCCAGCGGCGCGCTCGTGCCGGACGTCGTGGGGCCCGACCGGCTGGCGGCGGCGAACGCGCGCCTGCAGGTGATCGACCGGGGGCTGGTGCAGTTCGTCGTCCCGCCGGCGACGGGCGTGCTGCTGGGGATCGGGGCGGGGATTCCGGCGTGGGGCGCCGCGGCGGCGGCGGTCGTGGCGTTCGCCTTGGTACGCGGGATTCCGTCGCCGCCGCCGGTGAAGTCGCCGGCGCATCCGTTGCGCGACATCGGCGAAGGGCTGCGGTACCTGGTGGGCACGCCGCTGCTGCGGTCGATCACGATCACCGTCGCGCTGGGGTCGTTCGCGGCGAGCGCGGGCAACGCGATGCTGGTGCTCTTCGCGACGCAGGTGCTGCACCTCGGTCCCGTCGGCTACGGCGGGCTGCTCGCGTGCCTGGCCGTCGGCTGGGTCGCGTCGTCGTTCGTGGTGGACTGGGTGGTGCGGCGGCTGGGTTACTCGTGGTCGATGCGGCTGGCGCAGAGCTGCGCGGTGGTGGCGCAGCTCGCCATCGCTTTGGTGCCGCCGTGGCCGCCGGTCGTGGGGCTGGTGCTCGTGTTCCTCACGGCCACCACGCTCGTGTGGAACGTCTGCTCCCAGTCCTCACGCCAGCGCTTCACGCCGTCGCCGCTGCTGGGCCGCGTGCTCACCAGCCACCGCGCGCTCGCGTGGGGACTGACACCGCTCGGCGCGCTCGCGGGCGGGTTCGTCGCCGCGCACGTGAGTCTGCGCGCGGTGTGGGTGATGAGCGCGTTGATCCAGCTGGCCGGCGCCGCGGTGGTGTGGTGGCAGCTCTCGCCCGCCGCCTTCCGCGACGCCGAGCTCGCTCAGGCGCGCTTGGGCAGCTTCCAGCCCGGCCGCGGGAAGTGACACGTGTAGCCGTTCGGGTAGGTCTGCAGGTAGTTCTGGTGTTCGGGCTCGGCTTCCCAGAAGTCGCCGGCCGGGGTGACCTCGGTGACGACCTTGCCGGGCCAGAGGCCGGAGGCCTCGACGTCGGCGATGGTGTCTTCGGCGACCTTTTTCTGTTCGTCGTTGGTGAAGTAGATCGCGGAGCGGTAGCTCATGCCGATGTCGTTGCCCTGGCGGTTCTTCGTGGTCGGGTCGTGGACCTGGAAGAAGAACTCGAGCAGGTTGCGGAAGTCCGTCTGGGTGGGGTCGTAGAGGACCTCGATGGCCTCGGCGTGGGTGCCGTGGTTGCGGTAGGTGGCGTTGGGTGTGTCGCCGCCGCTGTAGCCGACGCGCGTGGACACGACGCCGGGCTGGTGGCGGAACAGCTCCTCCATACCCCAGAAACACCCGCCGGCGAGGATCGCCTTTTCCGTGGTCATGGTTCGCCATCGTAGCCGCGCCGCAGCAGGCCGAGCACGAGCGCGAGCGGCGGCCATGCGTCACGCCCGCGCCGGGTGGCCGTGAACGAGCGCAGCCGCACGTCCGGACCGGTCAGCGGCAGCAGCGCCACCTCCAGCCGCGTCGGGCGCGCGACCGGCAGCAGCCCGACGCCGGGCCCCGCGACGATCAGGTCCTCCACGAGATCGAGGCTGTCGGCCAGGTGCGTGACGCGCGGGGTGAACCCGGCCATCGACGCCAGCGTGCGCACCACGTCCTCGTCGGCGCGGTTGCGGGAGTTGCCGATCCAGTCGTGGTCGCGAAACGCCTCGAACACGGCCAGCGTGCCTTCGCCGGCCACCCGGCCCGCGTCCGTCGCCGGCACGCCCAGCCCCCACGCGGCCGTCCACAGAGGACGGACGTCGAGCGACCGGTCGGTGGTCGCGGGCGCGAGGTCGTAGTCGTAGATCAGCGCCAGGTCGACGTCGTCGGCCAGCAGCTGGGTCATGGCTTCGGCAGGTTCGTACTCGCTGATCACCAGCCGCACCCGTGGATGCGTCCGCGCCAGCCGGCCGGCCGCAGGCAGCAGCGCACGCCTGATCGCCGTGGCGAAACCCGCCACCCGCACGGTGCCCGCCGGCTCCGCGTGCGGGTCGAGGTCCGCCCGCGCGGCCTCCACGGCGGCCAGGATCGTCACGGCGTGCTCGGCCAGCCGCTGCCCGGCCGGGGTCAGGCGGACGCGGCGGCCGTCCGGTTCGAGCAGCGGCGCGCCCGTCTCCCGAGCCAGCGCGGCGATCTGCTGCGACACCGTGGACGTGGTGGTGTCGAGCACATCCGCGACGGCGCGCATCGAGCCGAGCCGCGACAGCTCGAGGAGGAACTGCAGCCTGCGGGTGTCCATGGCGTCATTGTCCAGGAATTCCGGACAGTACGTCCACGATCGGCATGTGGACACGAACGGTGGGCATCGGTTCTCCTGGACGCGTGCTCTCCTCCTCCACCCGCACCGGGGCGGCGCTTGCCGTCGCCGCGATGCTCTGCGTGCAGCTCGGCCTGGCGCTGTCCGTCGGCCTGTTCGACCGCGTCGGGCCCGAGGGCGCCGCGTGGCTGCGGCTCGCCTGGGCCGGAGTGCTGCTGCTCATGCTGGTCCGCCCGCGCCCGTCCTCGTTCAGCCGCTCGACGCTGCTCGCGTGCGTGGTGCTGGGCGTCGTCACCGCCGGCATGACGATGCTGTTCATGGCCGCCGTCGCGCGGCTGCCGCTGGGCACCGCGAGCGCGCTGGAGTTCCTCGGCCCGCTCACGGTCGCGATCACGCGCGGGCGCGGCGGCAAACGCCTGTGGCCCGTGCTCGCCGCCGTCGGCGTGCTGCTCCTGACCGAGCCCTGGGAGGGCGGGGCGGACCTGGTCGGCGTCGGCTACGCCCTCGCGTCGGCGGTCTGCTGGGCGACTTACATCCTGCTGACACAGCACGTCGGCGACGAGGTGTCCGGCGTGCGCGGACTCGCGGTGTCCATGCCGGTGGCGGCGATCGTGGCCACCCTGGTGCAGGGGCCGGCGGTGTTCGGGCACCTGTCGTGGGAGCTGCTGCTCGCGGGGCTGGGACTCGCGATCCTGCTGCCGGCGGTGCCGTTCAGCTTCGAGATGCTCGCGCTGCGGCGGCTCACGGCGTCGGCCTTCGGCACGCTCATGAGCCTCGAACCCGCCATCGCGATGACGATCGGGCTGCTCGTGCTCCACCAAGTGCCCGACCTGGCCGCGGCCGCGGGAGTGCTGTTCGTGGTGGCCGCGGGCGTCGGCGCCGAACGCACGGGCGCGCGGGAACCCGTCGCGGCGCCTTAAGCCTCGGCCAGGCGAGCCCGGCGCGTTCGCAGGAAGGCGCGTTCGGTGTGGTTGCCGGCCAGGCTGATCGCCTCGTCGTAGGCGGCGACGGCTTCCGCGGTCCGGCCCAGCCGGGTGAGCAGGTCGGCGCGGGTCGCCGGCAGCAGGTGGTACCCCGGCAGGTCCAGCTCGTCCACCGCGGCCAGCGCCGCCGCCGGACCGTGCACCTCGGCGACGGCGACCGCCCGGTTGAGCGCGACGACGGGGGTCGGAGAATGCTGCAGGAGCTGGTCGTAGAGCGCCAGGACCTGCGTCCAGTCGGTGGCCGGCCCGTCCGTGTGCACGGCGTTGATGGCGGCCTGCAGCTGGTACGGACCAGGCTGTCCCCGGCGCAGGCAGCGGCGCACCAGGTCGTGGCCCTCGGCGATCAGCTCGCGGTTCCACAGCGACCGGTCCTGCTCCGCGAGCACCACCAGCTCACCCGAGGGCCCGATGCGCGCGGGCCGACGGGCTTCGGTGAGCAGGAGCAGCGCCAGCAGCCCGAGCACCTCCGGCTCGTCCGGCATCAGCTCGGCGAGCGCCCGCGCCAGGCGGACGGCGTCGGCGCACAGGTCCGTCCGCAGCAGGTCGCCCGACGTCGACGTGTAGCCCTCGTTGAACACCAGGTAGAGCACGGTGAGCACGGGCGGCAGCCGGTCGGGCAGGTCGGCCGCGCCGGGCACCCGGTAGGGGATGCCCGCGTCGCGGATCTTCTTCTTCGCGCGCACGATCCGCTGGGCGACGGTCGCCTCCGGCACGAGGTAGGCGCGCGCGATCTCCGGCACCTCCAGCCCACCGAGCAGCCGCAGGGTGAGCGCGGTCTGCGCGAGCGGCGACAGCGCCGGGTGGCAGCAGGTGAAGATCAGGCGCAGCTGGTCGTCGCGCACGGGTCCCACCTCCTGCGGCTCGTCGGGCTGGTTCAGCAGCAATGCCTGCGCGTGGCGCGCCTCGCGCGTGGACTCGCGGCGCAGGCGGTCGATGGCGCGGTTGCGGGCCGTGGTCACGATCCACCCGCCGGGGTTGGGCGGGAGCCCGTCGGCCCACTTGGTGACCGCCACCGCGAACGCCTCCTGCACGGCCTCCTCGGCGAGCCCGATGTCGCCGAGCAGGCGCGTCAGCGTGGCCACGCAGGGGCCGTACTCGGTCCGGTAGACGCTGTCGAGGTCCATCGGCGCCTCAGCGCTGCGAGAGGTCGTCGAACGGGCGCACCTCGATCGGCTGCCCGCAGGCCAGCGAGCACTTCTCGGCCCACGCCAGCGCCTGGTCGAGGTCATCGCACTGGACCACCCAGAACCCGCCGAGCTGTTCCTTGGTCTCGGCGAACGGGCCGTCGGTGATCGTGACCGTGCCGTCGCCGGGCCGCACGACCGTGGACGCGTGCGAGGGCCGCAGGCCTCCGACGAACACCCAGGCCCCGGCGGACTTCATGTCCTCGGTGACCTGACCGGTCCGGGCCAGCATCGCCTCGAAGTCCTCTTCGGGCTCCGGCTTGCTCTCGTCGAGCTGGACGGCGAGCAGGTACTGCTTCATGGCGGCTCCTTCGCTCGGGCGACCGCTCCGTTCGCCGGTCCCTCACTCAGCCCACGAACCGGCTCGACGCCATTCGACACCACGAAGGGAAAAAATTCTCGCTTTGCCGGATTCGGCGGCCCTACGCGTCGGCGAGGAGCTTCTCGCGCTTGCTCGCGTAGTGGATCGCCCACGCGGCGGCGCCGAACGCGAGGCCGGTGAGCGGGTTGCCCATGGCGATCTTGGTGAAGGCGAGCCAGCCCGTGCGGTCCTTCCCCGGGGCGAGCCCCGTGAAGGAGTTCACCACCACGAACACCAGCGACGGCAGCGACGACACGAGCCCGCCCGTCCGCTCCCACACCGTGCGCGGCCGTGACTCGGAGGCGGACCCGGCGTCGTCCCGCCGGGCTTCGGTCTTCGTCCCAGGTCGCTCCACACCTCCGATTGAAACGGGCGGGAACTAGGCAAACTCCCGGCTTGGGTCCACGGTCGGGTGGTCAGGGTGGCCACCCTGCGTGGGTCCGCGCGCGGTGAGTCGTCCCACACCCGCCGGGCCCGGCTTCGTCGTCGCGCAGGAAGGGGTCGGTTACCTGGGAGTGCGTACTTCTGGATCACCCCCGCGGTCCTTAGGCTGGGGACATGCACGTGGAAATCTGGAGCGATGTCATCTGCCCGTGGTGCTACCTCGGGAAGGCGCGGTTCGAAGCGGCGCTGGAGGGGTTCGAACACCGGGACGAGGTGGAGGTGACGTTCCGGTCGTTCGAGCTGGACCCGTCGCGCGACACGGTGGAGCCGTTGCAGGAAATGCTGACCGCGAGGTACGGGCCACAGGCGGTGGAGATGGAGGAGCGCCTCGCCGGGCTCGTCGCCGAGGTCGGGCTCGGGTACCGGTCCGACCGGGAGATCGGCAACACCTTCGACGCCCACCGGCTGATGCACCTCGCGCGGGAGCGCGGGCTGGAGCGCCAGATGGTGGACGCGTTGTTCACGGCCAACTTCGCCGAGGCGCGTCCGCTGTTCACCGGGGACACGCTGCTCGACGTGGCGGTGGAAGCCGGTCTGGACCGCGAAGACGCGAGCCGGGTGCTGGCCGATCCGGCGGCCTACGCCGACGCGGTGCGGGCGGAGGAGCGGGAAGCGGCGCAGCTCGGCGCGACCGGGGTGCCGTTCTTCGTACTGGACCGGCGCATCGGCGTCGCGGGTGGTCAGGCCACCGAGGTGTTCGCGCAGGCGCTCGAGCGCGCGTGGAGCGAGCGCGCCGCCTGACCGCGGTCCACTGTGGACGGCGGGCTCAGCCGGACCAGCCGCTGAGCCGGTTGAGCAGCCGTTCCAGCACTTCCGGGTCCGCGGCGACCGGCGCGCCCGACACGGGTTCGTCCACGAGGGTGCGGCGTTCCTGGCGGCGCGGCAGGCGGACCTGGCCCGCCGTGATGCCGCCGGGCAGCGGCATCTCGCACCAGGTGAGGCGGCCGTTGCGCATTGGCTCCACGCCGATCCGATCGCCGGGCGCGGTGCGCGGCGGGTTCGGGCCGACGAGGTCGTCCTCGATCTCGACCACGAGCACCTCGCCGCGCAGCTGCAGGCGCACGGTGATGAACGCGGGGGCGGCGGCATTGCTCTGGTCCACGATGTCGCCGACGAGCCGCGACGTGGTGGCGGTGACCTGTTCCAGCATCGGCAGGAGCGACCAGTCCGACAGGATCAGGCGGACGAACAGCTCGGTGCACGGAACCGCACTGGGCTGAGCCACCAGTCGGAGATCGTCCACCTGGGTGGTGCGCGTGCTCAAGCCTCACCTTCCTCGTCGGCTCACTGCCGCCCCCCGCGGGCGGGACCGGTTGGGGCATCATGCCATCGACCTTCCGCCGGTTCGCGGCGGGAGGTCGATGTGCGTGTCCGCACGCCTCATGCATCCGGATTCGCTGGGTGAACGTCGCAGGTCACAGCTGTGTGCCGCGCTCGGCGGAGTCCGGTGATCACGCCGGTCCCGGTGCCGTGTCCTTTTCGCCCAGATCCCAGAACAGGCCGGTCATGATCGCGACGGCTTCGCGCGCCAGGGGAGCGAGCAGGTGCTCGTCGGGCGCGTGCTGGGCGCAGGCCGGGTACGAGTGGGGGAGCCAGATCGTCGGCAGGCCCAGGATTTCGGCGAACGCGTCGTTGGGGATCGTGCCGCCGAGGTTGGGCAGGAGCACGGGCGCGCTGCCCGTGGTGCGGGCGACGGAGTCGGCGGCCCAGCGCACCCAGGGGTGATCGGGATCCGTGCGCGTCGGCGGCCGGCTCTCGGTCACGGCGACGTCGACCATCGGGAAACCGTGCTCCGCCAAGTGCTTCCGCAGCGCCGGCTCGAGGCCGGCGAGGTCTGTGCCCACGACGGACCGCAGTTGCAGCGTCGCCTCCGCGCGGCCCGGGATGGCGTTGACCGGTGACGAGGGCGTGCCGGCGAGGAACGCCAGTACCTCCACGGTGTTCCAGCCGAACAGCCGTTCCGCGGGCGTGAGCTCCGGCTCGCCCCAGCCCTCGTCGACGGCCGGGTCGTCCGCTCCGCCGCCGACCGGCACCGTGGCCAATGCGTCGCGCACGGACGCCGGGATCACCGGGGGACGCAGTCCCGGCAACAGAATCCGGCCCCGTCCATCCACAAGGGACGTGATCGCGGCGGCCAGCGTGGTGGCGGCGTTGCGTAGCACGCCACCCCAGTTGCCGGAGTGGTGGTCGCGCGGGCGCAGGTCCGCGGTGAGCGTGAACTGCGTGACGCCGCGCGAGCCGAGGAACAGTGTCGGCAGGCCGGCGCGCACGCGGGGCCCGTCGGACGCGATCAGGACGTCCGCGCGCAGCTCGTCGCGCAGCTGCCCGCACACCTCGACGAGGCCGGGGGAGCCGCGTTCTTCACCGGTTTCGATCAGCACGACGAGGTTGAACCCGAGCTGCCCGCGGGCCCGCAGCACCTCGCGCAGGGCGAAGAGGTTCAGCGTGTGCTGGCCCTTGTTGTCGGCCGACCCGCGGCCGTACCAGCGCTCGCCTTCGGCGATCAGCGTCCACGGGTCGAGGCCTTCGCGCCAGCGGGGTGCTTCGCCGTTGACGACATCGCCGTGGCCGTAGAGCAGCACCGTGGGCCGGTCGGCGGACTCGTGGCGGGTCGCCACCAGCAACGGGCACTCGGGCGCCACCGGGTTCTCGGCCACGCGGGTGCGGCAGCCCAGGGCTTCCAGTGCCGGGGCGAGCTCGTCGGTGAGGTACGCGCGCAGCCGCGGGTGCCCGGCGGAGAGGTTGCTCTCGGTCCGGTGCGCCACGCGGCGGGCGAGCTCGGCGAAGAGCTCGCCGGAGTCGAACCGCTCCAGGGCCTGGTCGATCGTGTCCGCGCGCTGCATCGAGCACCTTCCGGTCGGGGACGCCGGGTCTGTTGTAGCACCCGGCCCCGACGAAAATGGACTCAACCTTTTCGCGGCCCCGCTCGTCTGACCGGTCATGTACGCGCGCGAGGACCGGCATGGCCCGAGGTGACAGTGAGTTCGCGGACTTCGTCCGCGCGGTCTCGCCGCGGCTGCTGCACGCCGCCTACCTGCTGACCGGCGACCGGCACCAGGCGGAGGACGACGTCCAGACCGCCCTGGTGCGCACGTACACGTCCTGGCCGCGGATCCGCAAGCAGGACCCGTTCGCCTACGCGCGCAAGGTGCTGGCCAACCACGTGATCGACCGCTGGCGCCGCCCGTACCGCGAGCAGGCCACCGAGGAGGTGCCCGAACGCGCCGTCGAACGCGACTTCACCGTCGGCGTCGCCGACCAGGAGTGGCTCATGCGGGCGCTGGCGCCGCTGAGCCCGCGGGAGCGCGCGATCGTGGTGCTGCGGCACTTCTGGGACCTGTCGGAGGCCGACGTCGCGGCCGAGCTGAAGGTGTCGCTGGGCACCGTGAAGAGCACCAACTCGCGTGCGCTGGCGAAGATGCGCGTCACGGCCGCCGAGCGGCACTCGTGCGCGGCGGGGCAGGCGTCGTGACGGATCTCGAAGAGCTGCGCGGGGTGCTGGCGGAACCGCCCGCCGTGGAGTTCACGGCCGTGGACTTGGCGAACGTGATGCGCAGGGGCCGCCGGCGTCGTCGCGTGCGCCGGCTGTCGGCCGCCGCCGCGACGGTGGTCGTGCTGGTCGGCGTCGTCGTGGGCACGCAACTGCTGCGGACGCCCGATTCGCCCGCGGTGACGACGCTGGCCGTGACGGCGGCCCAGCTCGAACAACACGCCGCGGCGCCGGTCGGCGAGGTGGTGGGCACCAAGATCGTGGACCCGGAAGGCGAGGTCGTGCTGTTCTTCGAAGCCACGCCGCCCCAGCCCGACAGTTCGCCGTACCAGCTCGTGCTCGGCCACCGCACCGCCGGCGGCGTCACTGCCGAACTGGCGAGCGGCTCCCGCTCGAACGCACCCGGCTTCCACGCGCTCACCGCGGGCCGCCCGGGCCGGGACGTGCCCGTGTACGGCTACTACCTCGGGCCTGCCACCCGCATCACCGCGTCGGTCGACGGCCTGATGGTCGGCGCCGACACGCGGCGCGTCGAGGCCTTGGGGGCCACCGTCTTCTGGTTCCCGCGCCGCGACGACCACTACTTCGGCGGTGAGGCTTCCCTGCCGATGAACGCGTACGACACGGAGGACGACGCCCTGCCGAGGTAGCGGATCAGACCGTCCGCGCCGCTTCCCAAGCCGCGCTCGCGCTGAAGTACGTGTCGTAGATTTCCTGGACTTCCAGGAGGCTTTCGGTGGCCGCTTTGCCGTATGCGATGCGCTCGAGGTGGCGGAAGTACTCGAAGCGCTCGACGCCCGGCGCGATGACGATGAGCAGCTCGGCGTCTTCGCCCGGTGCGGCCGCGAAGGCGTGGGTCAGATTGGGCGGTACGACGACGAGGTCGCCGCGGTCGGCGGTGACGACGGTGTCGCCCGAGAGGACCTGGACGGTGCCGCCGAGGACGTAGAACAGCTCGGCCGAGCCGGCGTGGTGGTGCGGCGCCGCGCCGTTGGCGCCGTCCTTGAGCTCGACCTGGATGGTCGACAGGGCGCCGCCCGTGGAGCTGCTGTCGGCGAGCAGCTTGACGGTGGTGGGTGCGCGGCCGATGACCTCGGCGTCGCCGGACCGCACGATCACGGAGTCGTCGAAGCTGGGAATGACGATGGACATGTGAAGCCCCCGGGAAGTCCGTCGTGGGATCGCGGCGGCGCCGGATCCGCGGCGAACCTACCACGCTCCGAGCAGCCCCGGTGTCGTGAATTTCCGCAGTGCGCCAACGGTTTTCCGTGACCGGGACACCGCACTGGCGAAAGGGAGGGGTGCCTCCGTATAGTGGAGCGGAGGCACCCCTCCCCTTGAGTACAAGGAGCGATCATGTCCGCACGCGAGGCCATCGAGAACCTGATCTTCAGCTACGCCGCGCACGTCGACTCCGGGAACTTCGCCGCGGTCGGCGAGCTGTTCGCCCACGGCACCTTCGCCGGCGGCGAGCCGGCGAGGGGGCGCGAAGCCGTCGAGCGGTACTTCCACGACACGCTCGTGCTCTACCCAGACGGCACCCCGTGCACCCGCCACCTGACCAGCAACCTGCGCGTCCACGTCGACGAGGCCGCCGGCGCAGCCACTGCCCACAGCTACTGGACCGCGCTGCAGGCCGCGCCCGGGCTGCCGCTGCAGCCCATCGCGTCGGGCCACTACGACGACCGCTTCGAACGCTCGCACGGCGCGTGGCGCTTCGTCGAACGGCGCCCGCACGTGGCGCTGGCCGGGGACCTCAGCCACCACCTCAAAGCCGCGTGACCCGCCCGCTGCGGGCCGACGCCCGCCGCAACCGCGAGCGGCTCGTCGCCGAGGCCGGGGCGGCGTTCCTCGCGCACGGCACGGGCGCGTCGCTCGAGGAGATCGCGCGCCGGGCCGGCGTCGGGATCGGCACGCTCTACCGCCACTTCCCGCGCCGCGAAGACCTGCTCGATGCGGTGTTCCAGGGTGAGGTGGACGCGCTGCTCGACCTCGGCCGGGAGCTGGCGCGCGCCGGCGACGCGTTCGGTGCCCTCGGTGCCTGGCTGAGGGCCGTGGTCGACCGCCACCGCGCGTGGCAGGCCATCGCGGCGGCGACGGGCCGAGACCGTCCGAACGCGACACTCGCGGCGTCGCGGATTCCCGTTGAACAGACCGGGAAAACGCTGCTCGCCCGCGCGCAAAAGGCCGGGGAGGCCCAGAAGGACGCGACGATCGCCGACCTCCTGCGCCTCGCCGATGCCATCGGCCAGGCAGCCGACGAAGCCCCGGACGACCCGGAGCTGCCGGACCGCCTGCTGCACCTCGTGGTGGAAGGGCTGCGGGCTCAGCCGCGCACGGGCAAGCGCGCGAGGTAGTGGTCGCGGGCCGTGAGGCTCGTGCCCAGGTGCCGCACCAGCGGCTCGAAGAACGAGCTGCGGTACGTCGAGTCCGTGACCGCGCCGGCCGCGAAGTACAGCGCCGAGAACGCGGCGATGAACAACGACACCTGCAGCAGTTCGTTGGCGATCGGCACCTGGATGCCGAACAGCGTGCCCGGCGTCGGATCGTGCCCGACCCACGACTTGATCACCGGCGCGCGGACCGTGATCACGCCGAACGCCACGAAGAACACGAACGTGAGCACCGACAGCACGAGCGTCTGCAGGATCTGCGTGAGCAGCAGGACGAGCACCATGTTCGCCCGCTCCAGTCTGGTCAGCGCCACCCGCTCCGGCGCGGGATCGGTGCACGACGCGAACGGGGTCCCGTCCAGCGTGTCCGGTTCCGCGGGCTTCTCCGCCTTCGTCAGCGACCAGACCTCGTCCGACAGCGTGGCCACGAGGAACAGCACCGCCACCACCGAGAAAAGCCCGACGACGAGCCAGATCCGGTGCCGCGTGAGGTCGGCGGTGGCGCGGCGAGCCACGCGCCGGCCGAGGGCACCACGACGTACGCGAGGAGCACGACGAGGTAGAGCAGCGCGAACCAGGTCTGGTCCATCCGGTGCGCGAACTCCTCGTCGCTGCCACCGTCGAGAACTGACGTGGCCGTGGTGAAGAGCAACCCGAGCACCACGAACACCTCGGCGGGCACGATCCGCACCAGCAGGTGCGCCGGGCGGCCGCGCACCACCGACGGCAGGCCGCGCCGCCGGAACCACTGCTCGGCGGCTTCGCGGTCGTAGGGTTCGCGCACGCTGTCCACGTCGGGTGACCTTAACGGGACCCGCGTGAACTCTCCTGGCGGAACGCGATCAGCCGCGGCGTCGCTTGCGCAGCGCGTCCCGCGTGCGCCGGCCGACGAACAGCGTCGGCACCGACAGCGCCACGCCCACGCCGAGCGGCAGGCCCTGCTGCCACGCCGGCGCGCCGAGCGCCACCGGGGTTGCCGAGTCCTGCGCGTCGAAGTCGCTCACCCCGCCCCAGCGCGAGGGTGGCAGGACGATGAAGCGCGCCTTGCCGATGACGTCGTCGACCGGCACCGTGCCGTTGACACCGCCCCCGCCCTGGCAGGTGGAGTCGCACGAGTCGTTGCGGTTGTCGCCCATCACCCACAGGCTGCCCTGCGGCACGGTGACCGGGGCGAACGACTTCTGCGCCGGGTCGTTCGGGTCGATCCAGTGGATGTAGGGCTCGTCGAGCGCCTTGCCGTCCACGATCACCCGGCCCTGCGGGTCGCAGCACTGCACCGTCTGCCCGCCTACGGCGATCACGCGCTTGACGAAGTCCTGCTCGTCCGGCGGCGCAAAGCCGACGAGCGAGCCGAGCTCGCGCAGTCCCTTCGCGAAGATGTTGCTCGGCTCCTGCGGCGCGATCTCGTGTTCTGTCCACGGACCCGGTCCGCGGAACACGATCACGTCACCCGGCGACGGGTCGGTGAAGTCGTAGGTGACCCGGTCGACGACCACGCGGTCGCCGAAGCACCCCGTGCAGCCGTGCAGCGTGGTCTCCATGGACTCGGACGGGATCATGAAGACCTTCGCCACGAACTGCTGTATCAGGATCGTGAGCACGAGGGCGATCACGATCAGGATCGGCAGTTCCTGCCAGAACGGACGTTTCTTGCGCGCCTTGCGTCCGCGACCGTCCGAACCGGACGACTCGCCCTCACCGTCCTGATCAGGACGTTCGGGGTCACTCTCAGCGGAACCGCGGGGGATGGGGTCGACCACGGGGCCAGGCTACCGACTTCCCGCTCGCCCCCGCCGCAGCGCCACCGATCACGATCGGGGTGTCATCCCGCGCCGCGGGATCACTGGGGTTTCCCGCAGTCGCGCCCGCTAGCGTGAGGTGATCTTGACCGGAGGGAGCCGGCGGTGGACACACCCGTGCTGAAATGCGGGAACCTGGTGCTGGGCGAGCTGGATCCGGTACTGCGCGCCGTGCGTGACACCGGTCCGGTGACCCGCGTGCGGATGCAGGCGGGTGACGAAGCCTGGCTCGTCACCCGGCTCGCGGAGCTCAGGCAGCTGCTGCTCGACCCGCGGCTGAGCAAGACGCACCCCGATCCGGCCGCCCGGCCGCGGTACGTGCGCACGCCGATGGCCGACCTGGCGGTGTCCGACGCCGAGCCGGCCGCGGCACGCGAACGCCACGGCGACATCCGGGGCGCCCTCGTACCCCACTTCACCGGCCGGAAGATGCAACGGCTGGCCGATCGCGTCGCGGCGTTGGTCGACGAGCAGATCGACGTCGTGCTCGCGGCCGGGCCACCGGCCGGTCTGACAACGAATTCTCGCTGCCGCTGTCGTTCCGGATCCTGTGCGACCTCGTCGGCGTGCCCGATTCGGACGGTTTCCTCGCCTTGCTCCTCAGCGCCGGCGAGGTCGACGCCGAGCACGCGGCGACGGCGGCGCTGGACGAGCTGTAGGCGTACCTGCGCGAGGTCGCGCGGCGCAAGCGAAGCAGGCCGGGCGACGACCTCGCGTCCACGCTGTGCGAGGTGATCCGGACGACATCGATGGTCGGGCCTGCTCGCGCTCGCGAGCTTCTCGTTCCTCGTCACGCCGAGCAACCTCAGCGCAGGCATCGCGCTGCTCGCCGGGCATCCCGGCCAGCGCGACCGCGTGCTCGCCGACCCGCGCCTGCTCGACACGGCCATGGAAGAGGTGCTGCGCGTCGGCCGGGTCACCGAATCCTGCGTGCCGCGATACGCGCCGAGGACATCGCCGTGGCGGACGAGGTGATCCGAGCGGGTGACTTCGTGCTGTGCGACCACTACTCGACGGGCTTCGACGACCTTGTGTTCACCGACCCCGAACGCTTCGATGTCGGGCGCCGCCGCAACCCCGCACCCGGCGTTCAGCTACGGCATGTCGCACTGCATCGGCGCGCCGTTCGCGCGGGTCGAGCTGCGCGCCGCGTACGCCGCTTTGCTGCGGCGGATGCCGGACTTGCGCCTGGCCGTCCCGTTCACCGAGATCCCATGCTGGGCACGGAACTCGGCGACCAGGTGGGCGGGTCGATCGCCCGGCTCCCGATGACCTGGTGAGTGCGCGGCCTAGACTGCTGCGCATGCCCGAAGCTCTTGTCACCGGTGCGACCGCCGGAATCGGCGCCGCGTTCGCCCGCCGCCTCGCCGCCGACGGGTTCGGGGTCGTGCTCGTCGCCCGGGACGCGGCCCGGCTCGAGCAGTTCGCGCGCTCGCTGCGGGCCGACCACGGCGTGCCGGTCGAGGTCCTCGTGGCGGACCTGGCGACGGACGCCGGGATCACGCGTGTGGAGCAGCGCGTGGCCACCGTGGACCTGGTCGTGAACAACGCCGGGTTCGGGCAGCAGGCCGATTTCCTCGAGACCGAGGTTTCCGCCGAGCTCGACATGCTGCGGGTGCACTGCGAGGCCGTGCTGCGGATCACGAAGGCGGCGTTGCCCGGGATGCTCGCCCGCCGGCGCGGCGGAGTGATCAACGTGGCCTCGGTGGCGGCGTTCTTCTCGCGCGGCACCTACAGCGCGTCGAAGTCGTGGGTCGTCGTCTTCAGTGACAGCGTGCGCGAACAGGTGCGCGGCAGCGGTGTGCACGTGATGGCGCTGTGCCCCGGCTGGGTGCGCACGGAGTTCCACGAACGGTCCGGAATAGACACCGGCGGCATCCCGGACTCGTTGTGGCTGGACGGGGAGACCCTCGTCGCCGCCGCGATCCGCGACTTCCGCCGGCGCGCGGCGGTGAGCGTCCCGGATGTCCGGTACAAGACTGCGGCGGTGCTGGCGAAGCTGCTGCCCCGCCCGCTGATGACACGAATCGCGGCGCGAGCGGGCAGCAAACACTGACACAGGGCCGAAAGTCTCAGTGCCCCGAAGACCTCAGTGCCCGAACGCTTCCGCGAGCCACCACGAGCCACCGTCGTCGGAGACCTTCGCGTCGATCACCAGCGGCGCTTCGCGAGGACCGTTGAGCCACTTCGTCACCGCGGCCAGGTCGCCAGCCGTGCGCACGGTGACGCCGGTGCAGCCGAACCCGCGGGCGATCGCCGCGAGGTCGGTGTCGGGGAAAAGCACCGTGTCGAGGTCGGCGTCGCCGAAGTGGTGGACCTCCGCGCCGTACGCGGCGTCGTTGTAGACGATCACCACCAGCGGCAGCCGCAGCCGCACCGCCGTCTCCAGCTCGGAGATCGCCATGTGGAACCCGCCGTCGCCGGCGCCGAGCACGGGCAGCCGGTCCGGGCGCGCGAGGGCCGCGCCGATCGCCGTGCCCAGCCCGAGCCCGACGCACTGGTAGGCCTGCGTGAAGCAGAACCCGTTCTCGTCCGGCACGGACAGGTACGCGCTCGGGTACCCCATGAAGTTGCCGGAGTCGATCGACACCACGCGCCGGGCGGGCAGCAGCTCGTCGAGGCGGGCGCTGAGCGTGCGCGCGTCGATGCGGCCGTCGCCGGAGTTGTCGAGGTGCGCCACGTCGTTCCAGCGCACCTCGGCCGCCAGGCGTGCCGCGACCTCGGGGCTGCGGTAGCCCTCGGCCCTGTGCCCGCGCGCTTCCAGCAGCTCCAGCACGTCGACGGCCGTGGCCGCGACGTCGCCGACCACACCGAGGTCGATCGGCCGGTGCGCGCCGAGCGCGGCCTGCTCGCGGTCCACCTGCACGAGCCGCGCCCGCGGCCCGAGTAGCTTGCCGTGGCGCGTGGTCCACATGTTCAGCGCGCAGCCCCAGCCCACGACCAGGTCCGCGTCCGCGATCAGCTCGGCGGTGAGCGGTGACGAGAAGCCGCCGCTGATCCCGAGCGCCCACGGGTCGTCGTGGAAGAGGCCGTTGGCCACGGCCGAGGTCGCCAGCAGCGCACCGGTGACGTCGGCCAGCGCCCGCAGCGCGGTGGCCTGGCCACGGGCGCCGCGCCCGGCGATGAACACCGGGCGCCGCGCCTCGGACAGCAGTTCCGCCAGCTCGCCGGACACCGCGGTCTCCGGCCGGATCGGCGCGGGACCGGGCACCTCGGGCACTTCGCCGGGCGTCGGGGCCTCGTGCTGCTGCAGGCCGATCGGCAGGCTGAACACGACGGTCCGGTTTGCCTGCCGCGCGGTGCGGAACGCGCGGATCGTGTCGGCGAAGGCGGACTCCGCCGAATGCACGCGGTCGGCGACCGCGCCCACGGCGATGCCGAGCGCGTCCTGGTCGATCTTGAAGTTCGACAGCACGGCCGCCGCGGCGGCGTCGGCGGTGACCACGACCATCGGCGTGCGACTCTTCGCGGCCTCCGTGATGCCGGTGATCGCGTTGGTCAGGCCGCAGCCCTGGTGCAGGCTCAGCACGGAGACCTGGCCGCTCATCCGCGCGTACGCGTCGGCCATGCTCGCCGCGCCGCCTTCGTGCCGCGCGGCGACGAAGCGCACGCCCGCCGCCCGCAGCGCGTTGGTCACCTCGAAGTTGCCGCTGCCGACCACGCCGAAGGCCATGCCCGCGCCGAGGTCGGCGAGCGTGCGCCCGACGAGTTCCGCGACCTTCACGCGCCACGCTCGACGAGCGCGAACACCCGGGCCGGGCTGCCCGAACCGCCGACGATCGGCAGCGGGCTGATCACCAGCATCGCGCCGGTGGCGGGCAGGTTCGCCAGGTTGCGCAGCTGCGTCAGGCCGAACTTGCCTGCGCCGAGCAGCAGTTCGTGGCACGGGAAGGCCGGGTCGAGCCCGGGCGCCTGACCGGCGTCGGTGCCGACGGTCTCCACGCCCAGCCCCGCGATCGGCGTCTCCTCGGCGAGCCACTTGGCGCACTCCGGCGAGACGCCGGGGGTGTGCGAGCCGGACTCGTCGGCGTTGAGGAACTCGTCCTGGTCGCTGGAGTGCACGTCCCAGCCGCTGCGGTAGAGCAGCCAGGCGCCCGCGGGCAGCGCGCCGTGCTCGGACTCCCACTCACGCACGTCGTCGATGGACAGCAGGAAGTCGGGGTTGCCCTCGGCTTTCGCCGACGCGTCGAGCACCACCGCCGGCGCGACGAGCGTGCTCAGCGGCGCCTGCGAGACGTCGAGACCGTCCTTTCCGGACAGCCAGTGCACCGGCGCGTCGAAGTGGGTGCCGGTGTGCTCGCCGGTGTGGATGTCGTTCCAGTACCAGCGCGGGCCGCGCTCGTCGTAGCGGCTGATCTCTTCGAGCCGGAACGGGATCGTGTTCGCGAACGGCTCGGGCAGCTGCAGGATCGGGGTGCTCGAGGTCAGGGGAGCGGTGAGGTCCACGACCTCGATGCCACCCCCGGTGATCGCCGCGCTCAGCTCGGCCAGCAACGACATGCGTCCTCCAGTGCTCGACGGTGAACTGCTCATCCGTGAAACCTGGGGGAGACCCTATGCCCCGCAAGGGGTTCCGGGGAACCGCTCAGCCGGCGCGCAGGCCGTAGAAGCCGGCGATGTGCCGCGTCACCTCGGCCGACGCGCGATCCGGGTCGCCGGTTTCGATCGCGTCGAGGATCCACGTGTGCTCGGTCGCGAGCTGCCGCGCCGTGGCGGGCCAGTCGGCCGTCCGGGCGTACCCGGCCGTCATCTCGTCGCCCACGGCGTCTCCGAGCGAGGCGAGCAGTACGGCGGCGAGATCGTTGTGCGCGGCGCGGGCGAGGCCGAGGTGGAAGCCGGAGTCGAGCTCGCGGAACCGCACGCGGGTCACTCCGGGGCGGCCCATTTCGGCGGTGACCTCCCGCAGCTGTTCGAGGTCCTCCGGAGCCGCGCCGCGTGCCGCGCGCGCCGCTGACGAGCGTTCCAGCTCGAGCCGGATGGACATGAGGTCACCGGTGGCGAACCGCGACAGCGAGAGGTGCAGCCGGAGCAGCTTGTGCAACGCGCCGCTCGGCTCGCCGGCCACGACCGCGGCCGCGGTGCCCGTGGCCGCCGGTTCGAGCACGCCCGCCGCCTCCAAGGCGCGGACTCCGTCGCGCACGTGCGCGGGCCCGACGCCGAGCGCCCGGGCCAGGTCACGTTCGGCGGGCAGCGGGTCGCCCGCGCCCAGCCGCGCGGTGAGGATCCAGTCCTGGATCCCCGCCAGCGCCTGGCCGGGTGACCCGAGGTACCGCACGTTGTCCGGTTGGCCCATCGATCGGACCGCCTCCTCGACCGCGTTGTCGGATTTCCGGCTGGTCCGAGCCTAGGTCAGCGGTGGTCAGACCACAATGTGGACTGCTCCGTCTGGTCCAGCTCGTCGGTAAGCGGTGCGAAGAACGCCTCGACGGCCGCGTCGTCGACCTCCGCGAGCGTGCCCGGGCGCCAGCGAGGTGAGCGGTCCTTGTCGAGGATCGCCGCCCGGATGCCCTCGGCCAGGTCGGGGTGTTCGAGGAACCGGCTGCACAGGCGGAAGTCCTGGCGCAGGCATTCCTCGATCGAGGTCATCCCACTGGCCTGGCGCACCGCTCGCAGCGTCACCTTGAGCGCCGTCGGGGCGGCCGCGGTGATCGCGGCGACGGCCTCGCCCGGCTCCGGCTCGTCGATCGCCTCGAGGCGGTACCGCACGTCTTCGACGGTGGTCGCGCCGCGGTACGCGTGGTCGATCCAGCACCGCGCGGCCGCGAGCGGCGCTGGGCCGGGATCCTCGGCGTACTTCGCCACGGTCACCTCGGGTACGGCGCCGGTGGCGAGGTCGTCGACGAGCGCGGCCAGCCGGCCGGCGGGCACGTGGTGGTCCGCGAGTCCACAGTGGACCGCATCGCCCGGGCCCACGCGACCCGCCGTCAGCGCGAGGTGCGTGCCGAGCTCACCGGGCGCGCGGGCGAGTAGCAGTGCCCCGCCGACGTCGGGGGCGAGGCCGATCGCGACCTCCGGCATCGCGAGCACCGAGCGTTCGGTGACCACCCGGGCCGCCGCGTGCGCGCCGATCCCGATCCCGCCGCCCATCGTGATGCCGTCCATGAGCGCGACGACGGGTTTCGGGTAGCGCGCGAGGCGGGCGTCGAGCCGGTACTCCTCGCGCCACAATGTCCGGGCGACCGCCGGATCGCCGACGGCCGACGAGTGCACCACGCCGATGTCGCCGCCCGCGCAGAACGCCCGATCGCCCGCGCCGTCGAGCACCACCGTGGCCACGGCAGGGTCGGACTCCCACTCGTCGAGGGCGGTCAGCATCGCCCGGATCATGTCCAGGTCCAGGGCGTTCAGCGCCTCGGGCCGGTTCACGGTCAGCCTGCCGACCGCCCCTTGTCTGCGGGCCAAAACGGTGCTCACGTCGATCAAGTCGGACACCTTCGCCTTCCTGCGGCCGGGTGGTGCTCGAGCCCAGGGTTGCACATTTCATACGCCCACTTCTATGGTCAGACCACATACAAGGAAAGACCAGATGCAGTTCAGGTCGTGGAACGAGGTGTGGACACGGTGGGTGAGAGCGGCGGCGAACCGATCCGGGTGATGCTGGCCAAGATCGGGCTGGACGGCCACGACCGGGGCGTCAAGGTCGTCGCGCGGACCCTGCGCGACGCGGGCATGGAGGTGATCTACACCGGCCTGCACCGCAGCCCCGAGCAGGTGCTGGAAGCGGCGGTCCAGGAGGACGTCGACGTGCTCGGCGTCAGCCTGCTCTCCGGCGCGCACATGCCGATCTTCACCCGCATCTTCGAGCTGATCGACGCGATGCCCGACCGGCCCGGGTTCGCGATCGTCGCCGGCGGCGTGATGCCGGACGAGGACGAGGAGGCGCTCAAGAAGATGGGCGTCGCCGAGGTGCTCGGCCAGGACACGACCCCGGAGACGATCGTCGAGCGGATCCGCGCGCTGGCCGGTGTGACGGAGGAGGCCTGATGGAACAGTGGACTTGGCCGCCGCGCTACGACGAGACCTACCGGCCGCCGGCCGGGCAGGCGCACTGGTTCCCGCGCCGCGAGACCATGCCGGCCGGGGAGCGGGACGAAGCGATCCTCGCCCGCATCCGTGAGGTGATGGCCTACGCGTGGGACCACGCGCCGTTCTACCGGCGCAAGTGGGAGGAGGCGGGAATCCACCCGTCGGCGATCCGCGACCTGTCGGACTTCGAGAAGGTTCCCGTGGTGCGCAAGGAAGAGCTGCGCGCCGACCAGGCCGCCCATGAGCCGTTCGGCAGCTACCTCGCCGTGGACCCGGGCGAGGTCAAACACGTGAACGGCACGTCGGGTACCACCGGCCGCCCGACCGCGTTCGGCATCGGCGAGCGCGACTGGCGCAGCGTCGCCAACGCCCACGCCCGCGTGATGTGGGGGATGGGCATCCGCGAGCACGACACGGTGCTGGTCGCCTCGCCGTTGAGCCTCTACTGGGGTTCGTGGGGCGCCTACATCGGTGCGGAGCGCCTCGGCGCCCGCGTGTTCCCGTTCGGCGCCGGTACACCCGGGCAGACGGCCCGCACGGTGATGTGGATGAAGCAGATGGGCGTCACCGTGTTCTACGGGACGCCGTCCTACGCGCTGCACCTGGCCGAGGTCGCCGCCGACGAGGGCGTGGACCCGGCGGATCTGGGGCTGCGCAAGCTGTTCTTCTCCGGCGAGCCCGGCGCGAGCGTGCCGACGATCCGCGGCCGCATCGAGGCGGCTTTCGGCGCCGAGGTCTACGACTCGGGCAGCATGGCCGAGGTCAGCCCGTGGATGCACCTGGGTGCCGCGAACCACGAGCCGGGTGTGTTCGCCTGGCAGGACCTCGTCTACACCGAGGTGTGCGACCCCGTGGACCACCACCGCGTGGACTACGGCCGTGAGGGCACGCCCGTCTACACCACGCTGGAGCGCACCAGCCAGCCGATGATCCGGCTGCTGTCCAACGATCTGACGCGCTGGGAAGCGCCCTCGGCCGACCGCGGCCGCACGTACCCCTTCCTGCCGCAGGGCATCTACGGGCGCATCGACGACATGTTCACTGTGCGCGGCGAGAACGTGTACCCGAGCGCGATCGACGACGTGGTGATGGCCGCCGAGGGCTACGGCGGCGAGCACCGCATCGTGATCAGCCGCAAGTCCACGATGGACACCCTCGCCGTGCAGGTGGAGCATCGCGGTGTCGCGGAGTCCACTCTGGGCGGCTGGGCCCGCGCGATCGAGGACAAGCTGCGCCGCGCGCTCGGCGTCGGCGCGCACGTCGTCCCTGTGGAGTACAAGACGTTCGACCGCACCGAGTTCAAGGCGCGGCGGGTGATCGACGACCGCGACCTGCTGCGCCGCCTCGGAAGTGGGTCGTGAAGACGCCGGGCGACGTGGTCGGGCGGGTGCTCGCAGGGGAGCACCCGGCCATCGCACGGATGCTCACGTTCGTGGAACGGCGTACCGCCGGTGTCGACGAGGCGCTCGCCGAGCTGCACGGCAAGGCGGGCAACGCCCACGTCCTGGGCCTCACGGGGCCACCGGGCAGCGGCAAGAGCACGCTGGTCAAGTCGCTGACCGAGTTCTACCGCAAGCAGGGCAAGACGGTGGGCGTGCTGGCGGTCGACCCGTCCAGCGTGTTCAGCGGCGGCGCGATCCTCGGCGACCGCATCCGGATGACCGGCCTCGCGGGGGACGAGGGGGTGTTCATCCGCTCCGTCGCCACCCGGGGGGCGCTCGGCGGGCTCTCCCGCGCGACGCTCGACGCGATCACCGTGCTCGACGCCGCCGGCAAGGACGTGGTGGTGCTCGAGACCGTCGGCGTCGGGCAGGCCGAAGTGGACGTGATCAGCGCGGCCCAGACCGTGGCCGTGGTGAGCGTGCCGGGCATGGGCGACGACGTGCAGGCGATCAAGGCGGGCCTGCTCGAGATCGCCGACGTGCACGTGGTGAACAAGTCCGACCGCGAAGGCGCCGCCAAGACCGTGGCGGAGCTGCGCGACATGCTGCGGCTTTCGCATCGCAAGCCACACCAGTGGAACGTGCCGATCCAGCAGACCGTGGCCGCCACCGGCGACGGCGTGCCCGAACTCGCCGAGCGGTTCGCCGCGCACCTGGCGTGGATGACCGAGCACGGCGAACGCGAGCGCCGCGCCCGCCGCAACAGCGCGACCCGCATCCGGTGGGTCGCCGAACAGCTCGTGCTCGACGGCCTGCGCCCCGGCGTCCCCGCGTTCGACCGGGTGGTGGACGACGTGACCGCGCGCCGGGAGGACCCGCTTTCCGCGGCTCGCCGCCTGGTCGGGCGGCCAGGGGCCGACACGACTGACGAGGAGGAACTGTGGTGAACGAGCACGACCCGGCCCCGGCCGGCTCAGCACTGACGACCGAAGCGCTCGTCGAGGCGGTGACGCGTGAGCTCGCCGGCTGGGAGGGTGACGAGCTCGCGGCGTTCGTCGACCGCCAGCCCGAATCGCGCGAGGTCTACCGCTCCGGCAGCGGAATGGCGGTGCAGCGCGTCTACACCCCCGCCGACCTGCCGGACGACTGGCACGACATCGGCCTGCCCGGCCGCTACCCGTACACGCGCGGGCCGTACCCGACGATGTACCGCGGCCGCACCTGGACCATGCGCCAGATCGCGGGCTTCGGCCAGGCCGAGGAGACGAACAAGCGCTTCCAGTACCTCATCGCCCAGGGCCAGACCGGCCTGTCCGTCGACTTCGACATGCCGACACTCATGGGCCTGGACAGCGACGACCCGATGAGCCTCGGCGAGGTCGGCCGCGAGGGCGTCGCGATCGACACGCTGCCCGACATGGAGGCGCTGTTCGACGGCATCGACCTCGAGAAGATCAGCGTGTCGATGACGATCAACCCGTCGGCGTGGATCCTGCTCGCGATGTACGTGGCCGTGGCCGAACAGCGCGGCTACGACCTGAACAAGCTCTCGGGGACGATCCAGAACGACATCCTCAAGGAGTACGTCGCGCAGAAGGAGTGGGTGTTCCCGGTCCGGCCGAGCATGCGGATCGTGCGCGACACCGTGGTCTACGCCAGCGAGCACATGGCGCGCTACAACCCCGTCAACATCTCCGGCTACCACATCAGCGAGGCCGGGGCGAACGCGTTGCAGGAGATCGCGTTCACGATGGCCATCACGAAGGCCTACGTGGAGGACGTTGTCGCCACCGGGGTCGACGTGGACCAGTTCGCCTCACGGCTGTCGTTCTTCTTCGTCAGCCAGGCGGACCTCTTCGAAGAAGTCGCGAAGTTCCGCGCGGTACGGCGGTTCTACGCGAAGATGATGAAGGAGACCTTCGGCGCCAAGAACCCGCAATCGATGCGGCTGCGCTTCCACGCGCAGACGGCGGCGGCCACGCTCACGAAACCCCAGCCGCTCAACAACATCATCCGCACCGCGCTGCAGGCCCTCTCAGCCGTGCTCGGTGGCGCGCAGTCCTTGCACACCAACGGTCTCGACGAGGCCTACACGATCCCGAGCGAGCAGGCGATGAAGGTCGCGCTGCGCACGCAGCAGATCATCGCCCACGAAACCGGCGTGCCGAACGTGATCGACCCGCTCGGCGGCTCGTACTACGTGGAGAACCTGACCGATCGCCTCGAACAGGGCATCCACGACTACTTCACGAAGATCGAGGAGCTCGGCGGCGTGGTGGCCGCGATCGAACAGGGCTTCTTCCAGCGCGAGATCTCCGACACCGCCTACGACTACGCGCGCCGCAAGGCCAGCGGCGACCGGCCCGTGATCGGCGTGAACTCCTACGTCGACGAGGGCGATGGCGAGAAGATCGAGACCCACAAACTCGACCCGGAGTCCGAAGCCCGGCAGCTCTCACGCCTCAAGCAGGTGCGGGCCGACCGGGACCCGGACCGGGCGAAGGCGGCGATGGAGCACCTGCTCGCCGTGGCGGCCGACCCGGCGGCGAACCTCATGCCCGCCACGATCGAGGCCGTGAAGGCACACCTGTCCATGGGAGAGATCACCGGCGCGCTGCGTGATGTCTTCGGCTCCTACACCGAAACGCCGGTGTTCTGAGGGAGCCCAGCTCCAGTCCCCATCCCCTCTCACCCCCCTCACCCCCTCTCACCCCCCTCACCCCCTCTCAACGACGAGAGTCCCGGAGGTGACCTGTGTACACACAGGTTCCCGCACCACTGGGCGGCAGCCTCGGCTGGTCCGCCCTTGTGTCCGCCCTGCCCCTGCTGGTGTTGTTCGTGCTGCTGGGCGTGTTCCGCGTCCGCGCCTGGCTGGCCTCGGTGATCGCACTCGTGCTGTCGATCGTGGTCGCCATCGCGGTCTACGGCATGCCTGCCGGCCCCGCCCTCGATTCCGCGCTCGAAGGCGGGGCCTTCGGCCTGTTCCCCGCGCTGTGGATCGTGCTGAACTCCTTGTGGATCTACCAGATGACGAAGGTGTCCGGGCACTTCGACGTGCTGCGGCGCACCTTCGCGAAGATCAGCGACGACCAGCGGGTGCAGGGCGTGATCATCGCGTTCTCGTTCGGTGCTCTGCTGGAGGCGCTCGCCGGCTTCGGCGCACCGGTGGCGATATGCTCGGTGATGCTGGTGGCCGTGGGGCTGAAACCGCTGAAGGCGGCGACGGTCGCGCTGATCGCCAACACCGCGCCGGTCGCGTACGGCGCCGTGGCGCTGCCCGTGATCACACTCGCGAAGGTGACCGGGCTGCCGCTCGACGACCTCGCCGCCATGACCGGGCGGCAGGTGCCGATCCTGGCGCTGATCGTGCCGCTGGTGCTCGTGATCGTGCTCGACGGGCGGCGCGGGCTGCGGCAGGCGTGGCCGGCCGCGCTCGTGTGCGGGGTGAGCTTCGCCGTGGTCCAGTACCTGATGGCGAACTTCGGCCCGGTGCAGCTCACGGACATCGCGGCTTCGCTCGTGTCCGCCGCGGCCGTGCTGGTGCTGCTGCGGTTCTGGCGGCCCAAGCCGGCCGACGCGCCGGACCGCGCGCCGAATGACGGTGGTGCGCGGCCCACGCCGGTTTCCGGTGGCAGCGGGGTGGCCGCGGCGACGGCCGTGCGGGAGCGGACGGTGGTCGACTCGCGAATCGAGCAACTGCGGTCGTTCGCGCCGTACGCGACGATCATCGTGTTGTTCTCCATCGCCGCGATCCCGGCGGTCGCGGCGGCGCTGACGACGACGACCAAGACGTTCGGCTGGCCCGGCCTGCACATCGCGACCTCGGAGGGCAAGCCGCTGAGCCTGGTGTCGTTCAAGTTCGACTGGCTCGCCGACAGCGGCACGGTGCTGTTCATCGCCGGTGTCGTGTCCGCGTTCCTGCTGAAAGTGCCGCTGCGGCAGGCGGTCCGCGCCTATGGGCAGACGATCGTGCAGCTGCGCACCGCCGGGCTCACGGTGATGGCGGTGCTGGCGCTGGCGTACGTGATGAACATGTCCGGCCAGACCGCCACGCTCGGGCTGTTCCTCGCCGGCGCCGGCGGGCTGTTCGCGCTGCTCTCGCCGCTGCTGGGCTGGTTCGGCACGGCGGTGACGGGTTCGGACACGTCGTCGAACTCGCTGTTCGGGGCGCTGCAGGTGGCGGCCGCGCACGGCGCGCAGCTGCAACCGACGCTGATGGCGGCGGCGAACAGCAGCGGCGGAGTGCTCGGAAAGATGATCAGTCCGCAGAACCTGGCGATCGGCGCCAGCGCCGTGGGACTGGCGGGCAAGGAGGGCCTGCTGTTCCGGCGGGTGCTCGCTGCGTCGGCGGTGTTCGTGCCGCTGATGTGCGTGCTGGTGTACCTGCAGTCCACGCCGGTGCTGTCGTGGATGGTGCCGTGAGCGCGCGCGACGCCGTCGAAGAGGCCAACGCGGCGATCGGCGCGGCGGTGTCCACGTGCACGTTGCCGGCCGACGACGAGGCGGTGCTGCTCGACGTCCAGTACGAACTGCTCGAACTGGCCGACGCGCTCGCCGCCGGCGTACCGGCCCCCGAGCTGCCCCGGCTGTGGCGGGCGGCTCGGGACCTCGGACCCGTGGTGGTGCCGCGCGGGTTCGAGGTGCTCGGCGGCCTGAGCGCGGCCGCCGGGCTGCTGAAGCTCGCGCGAGCGGTGTCGCGGCGGGCGGCGCGGGAAGCCCCGGCCGACGCTCTGGTGGTGCTCGACCGTTTGGGGGAGGTCCTCCTGGCGATCGCGTTCCGCGCGGAGGAGCGCGAACGTTCAGTCGGGTACGCCGGATCGTGTGCCGACTGTGCCGATGGTTACTGATCCGACCACAGTCACGGCCGAATAGCTTCGCAGCAACGGTTACGTGATGGCCGGGGGTCGGCCTACTTTTGGTCGGATTAGTAAGTGTGGTCATACCAACAAAGAGGTCATATTGACACTGGCTGCGAACTCCGATTACCTTGAGTGAGCACTACGCGGTGCAGAGGAACTCCGGTGAGATTCCGGGCCGGTCGCGCCACTGTGATCGGACCCCGCCCGGCGGGGTTCGCAGGCAGACCCTCTCGCCGCGTCCATCCTTGAGCGGGTCGCACGAACCCGAGGAGGAGCGTGACCACCGTGATACCCGAAAAGATGGCGGAAAAGACGCCGAGGAACCGGTCATGACGACCGAGGCGGCCTGGGAGCCGGTGCGCCGTGTGCGGATGCACGAACAGGTGCTGGCGCAGATCGAAGAGAAGATCCTCGACGGCAGCCTACGTGCGGGCGAGAAGCTCCCCAGTGAACGCGAGCTCGTCAGCGCGCTGGGGGTGAGCCGGACCAGCGTCCGCGAGGCCCTGCGCGCGCTCGAAGCCATGGGGATCATCGAGGCCCGCACGGGTTCGGGCGCCGACGCGGGTTCGGTCGTCACCGCGCGGTCGACCCCGGCGTTGACGAACCTGCTGCGGCTGCACCTCGCGCTCGCGCGGATCAGCCTGGCCGATCTGGTCGAGACGCGCGTGCAGCTGGAACGCAACGCCGCCCGTGGCGCGGCCTCGACCCGCACACCCGAGGACGTGGCCCGGCTCGCGGAGCTGGTCGAGGGCATGCGCGCGGCGGATCAGGAGTACCAGCAGTTCAACGCGCTGGACACCGAGTTCCACGTGACCATCGCCCGGATCTCGGGCAACGCGCTGGCCACCGACCTCATGCAGGCCCTGCGGGGCGCCGTCGAGTCGGAGATGGCGGCGGCGTTCGCGCGCCTGCCGGACTGGCGAGCCGTCGCGGCCGACCTGGTGACCGAGCACGAGGAGATCCTGCGCGCCATCGAGGCGGGCGACGGGGATCGCGCGGCCGAGCTCGTCGCCGACCACATCACGCGCTTCTACACCGATCGCGTGCTCAACCCCTGACGCTGCGCCGCCACGGCGATGGTGGGTTCGGCCCGGTAGTCGGCAGCGCGTTTGGCGCATGGCGATTCACCCTGCCACTGTGCTCAAGCTGCCGCTCGGCCCGACATGGACTAAACTCATTTGCCACACTTTCCCGACATGGGGAGGAGTCGGCGATGAGCGACTTCCCCACTTCGCAACACAGCAGGCGGGACATTCTGCGTGCGGCGGCCGCCATCACGTTGGGCTCGGTCGCACTGGGCGCCTGTGCCTCCGAGGAGGACACCGGGGGAACCACCGGCGGTCAAGCCCCGCAGGAGACCTTCAGCGAACCGTCCACAAAGCTGTCCGGTGACCTGAAAATCCTTCTCTGGAGCCACTTCGTGCCAAACCATGACGTGTGGTTCGATCGGTTCGCGCGGGACTGGGGTTCCCGGGTCGGCGTCAACGTGACCGTCGACCACATCGACCAGGCGCAGATCCCCACCCGGATCGCGGCCGAGATCCAGGCTGGACAGGGCCACGACCTCATCCAGTACATCGCGACCCTGTCGCAGTTCGAGCCCAGCGTGCTCGACCAGCGGGACCTGGTCAGCGAAGCGACCGGGCGCTGGGGCCAGCAACTCCCGCTGTGCGAGAAGTCCAGCCTCAACCCCGCAACGGGCAAGTTCTACGCGTACTCGCCGGGCTGGGTTCCCGACCCGGGCAACTACCGCAGGTCACTGTGGGAGGCCGTCGGCATGCCGAACGGCCCCGCCACGTGGGACGAGCTGCTCACGGGCGCGGCGCAGATCAAGAACAGCAAGGGCGTCCCGCTCGGCCTCGGCATGTCCCAGGAGATCGACTCCAACATGGTGCTGCGGGCCCTGATGTGGTCCTTCGGCGCGTCCGAGCAGGATGCGAACGAGCGCGTCACGATCAACTCGCCGGAAACGATCGCTGCCGTGGAGTACATGACGAAGCTCTATCAGCAGGCGATGACGCCCGAGGTCTTCTCCTGGAACGCCGCGAGCAACAACCAGGGCCTCGTCGCCGGCAAGATGTCCTACATCGTCAACTCGATCTCCGCCTGGCGGACCGCCGCCGGGTCGAACCCGAGCGTCGCCGACGACACGTTCTTCGTACCGGCGCTGCGCGGACCGGAGACCGCGCTGGCCGCGCAGCACGTTCTGTACAACTGGATCATCCCGCAGCACGCCACCGGGGTGCCGGCGGCGAAGGAGTTCCTCCTCCATTACACCGCCAATTTCGCCTCGGCGACCTACCAGTCGAAGCTGTACGACTTCTCGGCGTGGTCCAAGCTGACCCCCGAGCTGCCGAACTGGCTCGCGAACGACCCGTTCGGCTCCCGGCCGCCGGACAAGCTGAAGCTCCTGGCCGACGCCGTCCCGTGGAGCGCCAACATCGGTCATCCGGGGCCGGCCAGCACGGCCATCGGAGAGGTGTTCAGCACCTTCGTCATCCCCAACATGTTCGCCAGGGCGGTACGCGGCGAAGCCACCCCGCAGCAATCAGTCGCCGAGGCCGAGGGACAGATCAACGCCGTCTTCACCAAGTGGCGTGCTGCCGGGCTCGTCGGCGGCTGAGTGCGATGGCGGTCGTCGAGGTTCGCGACCTGGTCAAGCGGTTCGATGGCGGGCGGGTGCCCGCCATCGACCGGGTCAGCCTGGCCGCCGCGGAAGGGGAGTACCTGGTGCTGCTGGGCCCGTCGGGCTGCGGCAAGACGACCCTGCTGCGCACCATCGCCGGGCTGGAACAGCCGACCAGCGGCGACGTGCTGATCGGCGGGCACGTGGTGACCGGGCTGCCGCCCCGGGCGCGCCAGATCGCCATGGTGTTCCAGAGTTATGCGCTCTACCCGCACAAGAGCGTTCTGGCCAACATCGTGTTCCCGCTCCGGGCTGTGGGCTTGGCCAAGGAGGAACGCGAGCGCAAGGCCCGCTGGGCGGCGGGGCTCCTGGGCCTCGAACCACTGCTGCACCGCAAACCTCGGCAGCTTTCGGGAGGCGAACGGCAGCGGGTGGCGCTCGCCCGGGCGCTGGTGCGCGACCCCCAGGTGTTCCTCCTCGACGAGCCGTTGTCCAATTTGGACGCGAAGCTGCGCGCCAGCGCACGGGATGAGCTCAAGCGGTTCCAGGAGGATGTGGGAACCACGACGATCTACGTGACCCACGACCAGGCCGAGGCGATGGGGCTGGGCGACCGGATCGCCGTGCTCAACGCGGGCCAGGTCCACCAGGCCGGGCCGCCGGTGGAGGTCTACGACGACCCGGCCGACACGTTCGTGGCGACCTTCATCGGGTCCCCGCCGATGAACCTGATCCCGCACGCCGAGCTGCTGGTCGGGTTCCGCCCCGAGCACCTGCTGCCGGTCGAGAACGTCCCGGCCGGCGAGGGTGTCACGATGCCGCTGGCCGTGGAACGGCTCGAATACCTCTCCGGCGACCGGCACGTGTACGGCACGGTGTCGCGGATCGGCGAGCGCACCAGGGTGGTCGCCCGGCTGCCGGCCACAGTGGACACCGCGATCGCGGCGGGCGAGACACACGAGTTCGCCGTACCCGGTGCGCGCCTGCGGTTCTTCGACTCCGACAGCGGACAACGCGCCGAGCCGGTCCGCCTGGACGGTGGGTGAGATGGCCACCACCACCGACACGGTCACCACTCCCGCGACCGCGCCGGCGCGGCGCAGGCTGGCGGATCGCGACAGCCTGCTGGCGTGGGGTTTCCTGCTGCCCAGCATCGTCTACATTGTCGCGCTGGTCGGCGTTCCGTTCGTGCTCGCCATCGCGTTCGCGTTCTCGGACGTGACGGCAGGGGACCCGTCCTACGATTTCGTCGGCTTCCGCAACTTCACGAGGGTGTTCCAAGACCCCGTGTTCTGGCGGGCCTTGGGCAACACATTTGTGTTCACCCTCATCTCGATGGTCCTGATCGTGGTGCTGGGCAAGGTGCTCGCCAACATCCTCATCGCGGACTTCCGCGGCAAGTGGCTGGTCCGCTTCCTGGTCCTGCTGGCGTGGACGACGCCCGTGGCCCTGTCTTCGATCTCGTGGCTCTGGCTGCTGGATTCCATCTACTCGCCGATCGACTGGATGCTGCGGCAGTTCGGCGCGCTCGGTCCGGTCGAGAACATGTACTGGCTCGGCCAGCCTGGCCTGTCGATGGCCTCGGTGATCGCGGTCCACGTCTGGCGGCTGACCCCGCTCGCCGCGGTGATCATGATGGCCGGGCTGATGGCCATTCCCAAGGACATCGACGAGGCTGCGCGGGTCGACGGAGCCGGGTACTGGCGCCGGATGTTCGAGATCACCATCCCGCTGGTCCTCCCGGTGGCGGCGGTCGCCGCGCTGTTCGGCGCGATCTTCACGTTCACCGACATGGCCGTGGTGCGGGTGCTCACCCGCGGCGGCCCGAACGACGCCACGCAGGTGCTCGCCAGCTGGGCTTTCTACCGCGGCATCGACGGCGGCGACGTCGCTCAGGGCGCCGTCATCGCGCTGTTCCTGTTCCCGCTGTTGCTCGCCGCGGCGGTGCTCATCCTGCGCGCGGTGCGCCGGATCGAGGTGCGATGACCACCGCCGAGGAAGCCGGCCGGCTGCGGCAGCGATACGCCAGGCGCCACGTGCTCGCCCGGGTGGGCCTGTACCTGACAGCGATCGTGGCGGCGCTGATCTGCGCGGCGCCCTTCCTGTGGAGCCTGATCACGGCGTTCAAGCAGAATCGCGATTTGTACAACCCGCAGAACAACCCGTTCGTGTTCAACCGGCCGCCCACCGCGGACCACGTCGGCTACCTGTTCACCGACACCGAGTTCCTGACCTTCGTGGCCAACACCCTGCTCGTCGGGATCCTGGTCGTGCTGATCACGCTCGCGCTCGGCCTGCCCGCCGCCTACGCGCTGGCGCGGCTGGACCGACCGTGGTCCGGGCCCATGGCGATCGGCATCTTCCTCGTTTACCTCGTGCCGCCCAGCCTGCTGTTTCTCGCGCTGTCGCGGCTCGTGGTGGCCGTCGGGCTCCAGGACTCGACGTGGTCGCTGGTCCTGATCTACCCGACCATCACCATCCCGGTCTCGGTCTGGCTGCTGATGGGATTCCTGAAGAACATCCCGAAGGACATCGAGGAACAGGCCATGGTCGACGGCTACAGCCGGGTGGGTGCGTTCGTGCGGGCCGTCCTGCCGCTGGCGTACCCCGGCATCATCGCGGTGGTCGTGTTCGCCTTCACCCTGACCGCGAGCGAGTTCATCTACGCGCTCGCCTTCGTCGCCCCGACGGACCAGATGTCGGTGAGCATCGGGGTGCCGACGCAGCTGGTGCGCGGTGACGTGTTCTTCTGGCAGTCGTTGCAGGGCGCCACCGTGCTGGTGGCCGTGCCGATCGCGCTGGTGTTCACCTGGTTCCTGGACCGGTTCGTCGCCGGTTTCACGATGGGCGCGGTCAAGGAATGAGCAGCGCAGCGGCTTCCTGACCGAGTACAGGCCATCGGATCGACCTCGGGGGCCGCGCAACCCTTCGGGAACCTGACGGCGTCGATGCTTCGAGGCCGAGGCCGCCTAGGCTGAGCGCAGGAGATCGCCGACCCGGGGAGTACGCAGACATGGCTGACGAGCCGACCGCGCTGGCCGCCTTCGGTTACGAACTCGGGGTGCTCAAGCGCGTCCGCCGGACGGGCTGGTGGCAGGCCGGCGTGCGTGATCCCGAGTCCGTGGCCGAGCACAGCTTGCGGGCGGCTCAGCTCGCGGCGTTGTTGGCCGCCGAGGAAGGCGCGT
The DNA here is from genome assembly GCF_040682095.1 of Amycolatopsis sp. NPDC051372. Classification (NCBI taxonomy): domain Bacteria; kingdom Bacillati; phylum Actinomycetota; class Actinomycetes; order Pseudonocardiales; family Pseudonocardiaceae; genus Amycolatopsis; species Amycolatopsis sp. NPDC051372. The sequence continues at coordinate 172,821 of NZ_JBFBAF010000012.1, read as the reverse complement.
CACCGGAGCGCGCGGCGTTTCTGGCGCTGTGGCACGACACGCAGGAGACCCGTACGGGTGATCTGCCGCATTCGGCCGGACCCTACCTGGTGAAGCCGGACCCGCGGGCGATCACGGCGGACCAGACAGCGGCGTTGCCGTCGCGTGCGCGTGCGGTGGTACGCGAGGCCGTCGACGAGTACGAGACGCGGGAGTCCGCTGAGGCGCGTTGCGCCAAGGACGCCGACAAGCTGGAAATGCTCCTGCAGGCGCTGGAGTACCGCTCATCGGGTGTGTCCACAGTGGATGAGTGGGTCGACTCCGCGTGTGCCGGGTTGTTCACCTCGACCGCCCGCCGTCTCGCCACGGCCGCGTTGACGTTGCCGCCGTTGTCGTGGCGCACGCTGTGATCCTTTTGGTTGGAAACTCGCCGGCCGGGGAATTCTTCCAGTGACCGACGGGAGGCAGAACGATGAAGTGGAGGATCACGGCAGCCTTGGCGGGCGCGGCGGCGGTCGCGGCCACGATCGGCTTCGCCGACAGCGCGAACGCGGCCACCGCGCCGTGCAGCACCCAGGCGAAAGCCTGCGTGCAGCTGCACACCGGCACGGCCTGGCTGACGGACAACGGAAACGTCGTCCGCGGCGGCGTGCCCATCACGGTGGGCAAACCCGCGTACCCGACACCGGCCGGCACGTTCCACGTGCAGTACAAGGACATCGACCACTACAGCAAGCAGTTCAACGGGCCCATGCCGTACTCGGTCTTCTTCACGACCACCGGCGTGGCGTTCCACCAGGGCAGCCTGAAGGTGCAGTCGCACGGCTGCGTCCACCTCTCCCACGCCGACGCGGTGGCGTTCTACAACGCACTCCACCCGGGTGACGTGGTCCAGGTTATGAAGTAGGACGGTTGTGAAGTAAGTCGGCCGGCCCCGGAGCGCTCCCGCGTTTTCGTCGCCCTGGCAGGATGGCCGGGTGGTGGTGCGGGGGGAGCGGCTGGGGCGGGACTTCGCGCGGGTCTGGGCGGCCGCGTCGGTCTCGGTGGTCGGCGACGGTGTGCGGGTGGCCGTGCTGCCGCTGCTGGCGGTCGCGGTGTCGCCGACACCGAGCGCCGTCACCGCCGTCGCGGTGGCCGGTGCGGGGCCGTGGCTGGTGTTCTCGCTGTTCGGCGGTGCTCTGGCCGACCGCTACGACCGCCGCACGTTGATGTGGCGCACGGACGCGGCGCGCGCCGTGGTGGTCGCGGGTGCCGCCGCGTGGGTGTTCGTCGCGCCGCCGCCGCCGCTCGCGCTGCTGGTGGCGCTGGCGTTCGCGCTGGGGTGTGCCGAGACGGTTTTCGACAACGCGTCCACGGCGATGCTGCCCGACATCGTGGCGCCGGCGCGGCTGGATGCGGCGAACGGCCGTCTGCAGGGCAGTCACGCGGTCGGGTTGCAGTTCGTCGGGCCGCCGCTGGTGGTGGACGCGGCGTCGTTCGCGCTGGCGGCTCTGCTGATGTGGTTCGTCCGGGCGCGGCCCGCTGTGCCGGCCAAATCCGGCCGTTCGATGCGCGCGGACATCGCCGAAGGCGTGCGCTGGCTCTGGGGTCACCACGGGCTGCGGCTGCTCGCGATCGAGCTCGGGCTGGCCGCATTGGCGGTACAGCTGGCGACGTCGGTGCTGGTGCTGCTCGTCGTGCAGACGTTGCACGCGCCGGAGTTCGCCTACGGCCTGGTTCTCGCGTCGGGCGCCGCCGGTGGCGTATTGGGGTCGTTCGTCGCGGGGCCCCTGAAGCGCCGGTTGCCGCTCGGTGCGCGCATCGGTCTCGCCATCACGGCCATCGGCGCCGCGCTCGTGGCGGCATCGTTCGCGACGTCCGTGGTGCTTGTGGCCGGAATGTACGCGCTGGGCAGTTTCGGCATGATCCTCTGGAACGTGCAGGCCGTGTCGGTGCGCCAGCGCCTGGTCCCGCGCGAGCTGCGCGGCCGAGTGAGCAGCGCCTACCGCCTGATCGGCTGGGGTGGCATCCCGCTCGGTGCGGCCCTGGGCGGCGTCCTCGGCACCGCGGCGGGGGTCCGCACGCCGATCCTGGTGGGTGGCTGCCTGGTGCTCGCTTCGCTCGTGCTGATTCCGAAACTGGCGAAGCTGGAGCCGGAATCTCGCTAGGCTGGCCGGTATGGATCTTTCCGTGCGGTACGGGCCCGAGCCCGACCAGCTCGCCGACGTGTTTCTCCCCGCCACGACCGCCCCCGCTCCTCTCGTTCTCGTGCTGCACGGCGGTTCCTGGCGCCTCGACGTCGACCGCGGATACGTCGAACCGCTGGCCCGGGCGTTGCCGCACTACGGGTTCGCGGTGGCCAACGTGGAGTACCGGCGCCCCGGTGGCGGTGGCGGTTGGCCCGAGACCTTCACCGACACGGGCCTCGCCGTGGACACGCTCCCGGGCCTGATCGAGGCCGCGGTGCCGGGCCGCGTCGACCCGGCGCGGGTGGTGGTGCTGGGCCACTCGGCCGGCGGCACGCTAGCGCTGTGGGCCGCGCACCGGCCCGGCGCGCCCGCGGTCGTCGCGCTCGCTCCGGTGGCCGCGCTCGCCGACGCCCACCGCCGCGACCCCGAAGGTCCGGTCGGCACCCTGCTGGGCGGTGGCCCGGACGACGTGCCGGAGCGCTACGCCGAGGTCGATCCCGCCGCGCTGGGCGCGCCGCCCGGGCCCGTCGTCCTCTTCCATGGCGAGCTCGACTCCGCCTTGCCCACAAAGCTTTCGAGCGACTACGCCGCCGCGATCGGCGCGGAACTGGTGCTGGTGCCCGGCGCCGACCACCTGGATGTGATCGTGGCGGACGGCCCGGCGTGGCCCGCGCTGGTCGACACCCTCGCCAAACTGTCCACAGTGGATCGGTCCTGAATGGAGTGTCCCCTGCCCGTCATCGGTACGTCCGCACCGCCCACACGGAACTCGAACGCACCCCGGTGCAGGTCGGCGCCAACCGCGGTGAGGAAGGCGTGCTCGGGCTCGCCGAGGAGTACGTCGAAGGCCTCGACGGGCTGGCCGGCTTCGATTACGCCTGGCTGCTGAGCTGGCTCGACCGCCCGGACCGGCCCCTGACCAGCCTCACCCAGGTGCCGTACCTGCTGCGTCGCGAGCAACGGCGCATGGGCATCTTCGCGATGCGCGGGCCACGGCGGCCGAACCCGATCGGGCTGAGCCTCGTGCGGCTCGTCGAGGTCTCCGGGCACACGGTGCGTTTCGCGGGCGTCGACCTGCTCGACGGCACGCCGATCCTCGACCTCAAGCCTTACGTCACCGCCTTCGACCGCCCGCCCGGCGAGCCCGGCAGCGGCTGGTTCGACGACGTCACGGTGGCCGAAGGCACCACCCGGGAGGACCTCGCGCCGCCCGGGGAGACGGGGAGGTGTTAGCCGCGCTAAGGGATCGAGTCACAGAACGCCGCTGGTCGTGGCCGCGGCGCGAACCTAGCGTCGATCGTGGCCCTGATCCCCGACGACGCCAAGGAGACCCCCAGTGCACCCCCTCCATGATCCTGACGGCCGCGCTGATGCACGGCCTCGGCATGCACACCGGCGCGTGGGTGGCGCGCGAAGGCGACGCCGGTGACCACCTGACCCCCGCGCTGTACAAGGACATCGCCCGCACCGCCGAGGCCGGCAAGCTGCACGCGATCTTCCTCGCCGCGCAGATGACCAACCAGGAGGTCGGCACCGAGCGCCCGTGCGGTGCGCTCGATACCGTCACCGTGCTTTCGCTGATGGCCGGGACCACCGACAAGATCGCGACCAAGCCGCCAAGTACGCCGACGTGGTGTTCACCGCCCAGCACGTGCTCGAAGACGCCGTCGCCTTCCGCGACGACATGCGCCGCCGCGCCGCCGGGTACGGCCGTCACCCCGACAGCATCAAGATCCTGCCCGGCATGTCCGTGGTCCTCGGCGCAACGGAGCAGGACGCGCAGGAGCGCAAGCAGCTGATGGACGCGGTCTTCGGCGTCACCGCGAACATCAAGAAGCTCTCCAAGCGCGTCGGCCTGCCGGTCGAGGTGCTCAAGCTCGACGAGAAGTTCCCGGCCCACCTGCTCGGCCCCGACGAGGAGTTCACCGGCTCGATCGGGTTCCGCCGCAGCATCGTGAGCCTCGCGGTGAAGGAGGAACTGACCGTCCGCGAGCTCATCGGCAGCTACGGCGGCGGCCACCACCAGGTCGTCGGCACCGCGGAGCAGGTCGCCGACCGGATGCAGGAACGCCTGCTCGCCGGCGCGGCCGACGGCTTCACGCTCATGGTCGACATGCTGCCCTCGGGTGTGCACGACGCCGTCGAGATGCTGGTGCCGCAGCTGCAGCGGCGCGGCCTGTTCCACACCGACTACGAGCACGACACCCTGCGCGAGAGCCTGGGCCGGCCCGCCCCGTCGCTCGTCCCGGCCGGCTGAAGGAGCCGATCATGACCGCATTGCCGAGTATCGGGGGAGACCCTGTGCGCGTGCTGGGGATCGGCGGCACGCTGCGGCCGGGTTCGACGTCGGAGCGTGCGCTGCGGCACGCGCTCGCGGCGGCCGCGGCCGAGGGAGCCGAGACCGAGCTGATCACGGCCACGGAGCTGACCCTGCCGATGTACGACCCGGGCGTGGCGCCGCTGACCGACGAGGCCGTGCGGCTGCTCGAAGCCGTCCGGCGGGCCGACGCCCTTGTGCTGTCCGTGCCCGGCTACCACGGCGGGATCTCCGGGCTGCTGAAGAACGCGCTCGACCACCTGCAGGAACTCGCCGACGACCAGCTGGCCACGGTGGGCCGGCAGGTGTGCGGGTTCGCGCGGTTGTGGAGTGCCGCGTGACGCTGTCACCGGCCCGGGAGGTGGTCGCGGCCGGCGGTGTCACGAACGCCGCCACGGCGCTGGCCCGGGGTGAGGTCGTGCTGGTCGCGGGCGAGGCGGGGGCGGCGCTGGTCGCCGCCGCCGAGCTCGTGACCGGCGAGACGGCGCGGTTCCTGGCCGCCCACGGCGGGCCGGTCGGCTGCGCGCTGCCCGGCGCGCGGCTCGACCGGTTGCGGATCCCGGCGATGGTGCCGGGCTCCGACGTCCACGTCGGGGTGGGGCACGGGTCACCGGCGCGCACTCTGGGCGCGCTGGCCGATCCCGCGACGCGGCGAGAGGACTTCCGCGTGCCCGGACCCGTGTTCCCCACCCGCACGCGTGAGCTCGGCGTGCTCGAACGCCCCGGCTTGGCCGAGGCAGCCGTGGACCTGGCCCGGATCGCGGGCTGCGAACCCGCCGCGGCGTTCGTGGAGCTCGACGCCGCGGCCGACGGGCTGCCGTGGGTGACGGTCACCGAGGGGGCGGCGTACCGGCAGGCGCGCGAGCGCCTCGTCGAACGTGCCGCGGACGCCCGGCTTCCCTTGGCGCACGGCGGTTTCCGGGCGCTCGGGTACCGCGACCTGATCGACGGTGGCGAGCACGTCGCCCTCGTGCACGGCGAACCGGAGCGCGGCTCGGTGGTGCGCGTCCACGTGGAGTGCCCGGCCGGCGACGCCTTCGGCACCCGGCACTGCGGGTGCGCGCAGGCCGTGCGCGATTCGCTCACGGAGATCACCCGCGCCGGGTCGGGTGGGCTGGTCTACGTCCGCGGCCGCCGCTCGCTGTGGGCCACGCTCGCGGAGTACCCGGTGCCGGGCGTCCGCACGGACCACGTGGCCGGCCAGATCCTGCGCGACCTCGGAGTGGGGACTGACCGCATCCGGCGTTCCACTGTGGACTTCCGACCGGAACCGTGCCGTGAAACCGGGTTCACGCCACACGCCTCACCCGAAACGGGTGAGGCCGCGCGCGTCGAAGGGCTCCACCGCGGGACCGCCGACCGCACGGATCCGCCGGCGCCCGCGCCCGCACGGCTGCTGAGGTGGGCGGTGTGCGGGCCGGCGGGATATCTCGCCCTCAGCAGGTGATGGGGAAACCCGCGGTCGTTGAAAGGTTCAGGCGTCGCCGGGGGAAGGGACCCTGGTCGGTGCGAAGAGGACTGAACCATGGCGGGCGATAAGCGGGCCGAGCGGATCGCGGAGTTCATCAGGCCGCTGCGCGTCGAGCCGGGGTCGAAGGTCCGCCTCTCCCGGGACTTCGACCCGGCCTACCGAGGCGACGTGCTGCGCAAGAAGGACGGCCGCGAGCTGCTCGCGGCGGGAGTCGCCCTGCTGGCGGACTACCAGCGGCGCCTGGCCGCCCAGAACACCTACGGCGTGCTGGTGTGCCTGCAGGCACTGGACGCCGGGGGCAAGGACGGCACGATCCGGCACGTGATGAGCGGCGTGAATCCGCAGGGCGTGCGGGTGAGCGGGTTCAAGGTGCCCTCGTCCGAAGAGCTGGACCACGACTACCTGTGGCGCTACGCGCGCCGGCTTCCCGCGCGCGGGGACATCGGGATCTTCAACCGGTCGCACTACGAGGAGGTGCTCGTGGTGCGGGTGCACCCGGAGCACCTGGACCACCAGCAGCTGCCCGCGTCGGCGCGACGCGGGCACGTGTGGGCGCGCCGGTTCCGGGAGATCAACGACTGGGAACGCTACCTGACCGACAACGGGTTCAAAATCGTGAAGATGTTCCTCAACCTGTCGAAGGAAGAGCAGCGCGCGCGGTTCCTCAGGCGGATCGACCGGCCCGACCGCAACTGGAAGTTCTCCGCGGCCGACGCTCGCGAACGCCGGTTCTGGGACGACTACCAGCGCGCGTTCTCCAAGGTGCTCTCGGCGACCAGCACGGCATGGGCCCCGTGGTACGTGATCCCGGCCGACCGCAAGTGGTTCGCCCGCACGTGCGCGGCCGCCGTGCTGGCGCACACCCTGATCGACATCGATCCCCAATACCCCACGGTGAGCGACGAGCGGCGCGACGATCTCCTCGTCGCGCGGGCGGAGCTGGAAAGCGAAGCACCCGCCGGCGCGCCGGCCGACCCGTACGCGGCGGCCGCCGAGAAGAAACGGGACAAGAAGAAGAAAAAGAAGCACTGACGGCCGCGGTTTCGGCTCACGGCGATCGGAGGGCGGAGATGGTCGCACAGGAGCACGCGCCGGCGAAAGAGCACAACTGGTACTCACGCACCCCCGGCGACGTGGCCTCGGCGTTCGGCGTCGACCTGGAGTTCGGGCTCTCCTCGGCGACGGCGGCGGAGCGGCTCAGCGTGAACGGTCCGAACGCGCTGCCCGAGGAGAAGCCGAAAGCGTCCTGGCTGCGGTTCCTCGACCAGTACCGCAGCTACATGCAGCTCATCCTGGTCGCGGCCGCCGTGGTGTCGCTGGTGATCAAGCAGTGGGGCACGGCCACGCTGCTGCTGGTGCTCACGGTGGGCAATGCGGTCGCGGGCCTGCGCCAGGAGGGCAAGGCCGAGAGCGCGATGAACGCGCTGAAGTCGATGATGAAGGCGACCGCGCGGGTGCGTCGCGACGGGGTCGAAGAAGCGGTGCCGGCCGAAGAGATCGTGGTCGGCGACGTCGTGCTGATCACGGCGGGTGACCAGGTCCCCGCCGACTGCCGCATCGTCGTGGCCAACGCGTTGCAGATCGATGAGTCGTCGCTGACGGGGGAAAGCACACCGGCGGTGAAGGACGCGGCCGCGTTGCCCGCCGGCAAGCTCGGCCCCGGCGACCAGTCGAACATGGCGTTCATGAACTGCCCGGTCACGCACGGCAGCGCGACCGTCATCGTGACCGGCACCGGCCAGGACACGGAGCTGGGCAAGATCTCCGGGATGCTGTCGGCCACGACGCGCGAGAGTCACCGCTGACGAAGCAGCTCAACACGCTCACGCTGTGGATCGCCGCGGCGGCCGAGATCACCATGGTCGTGATGTTCGTGCTGGGCCGCGCCCGTGATCTGTCGTGGGACGTCCTGTTCGTGAGCGCGATCTCGCTGGCGATCGCGGCCATCCCCGAGGCGCTGCCCACGGTGAGCCAGGTGATCCTCTCGCTCGGCAGCGTGGACCTGGCCAAGCGCAACGCGATCGTCAAGGACCTCCCTTCGGTCGAGACCCTCGGGTTCACCTCCGCGATCAACTCGGACAAGACCGGCACGCTGACGATGAACCAGATGACCGCCGTCGAGGTGGTGAACCACACCGACCGCTACACCGTGAGCGGCATCGGGTACAGCCTCGAGGGCAAGGTGCACCACGCCGCCGGTTCGGCGGCGGTATCGAGAGCGCGATCCTGCCCTACCTGGTCGCCAGCGACGCGAAGATCGTCGACGGCAAGGTCGTCGGCGATCCCACGGAGGGTGCCCTGCTCGTGCTCGGCGCCAAGGCCGGCCTTGACGTCGACGCGACGCGGGAGAAGCTGCCGCGCACGGCGACCTTGCCCTTCGACCCGTCGTACAAGCTGATGGCCACCTTCCACCCGACGACCGACGAATCGGGCCGGGAGGTGGTGCGCTGCTTCGTGAAAGGCGCCGCGCCCGCGGTGCTGGACCGCGCCGCGACCGCCTTGTCGGGCGGCGAGTCCGTGCCCTGGGACGACGGAGTGAACCGGCGGGCTCGCGACCGCATGAAGAGCATGGAAGCGCAGGGCCGACGCGTGATGGCCGCCGCCCAGTGCGACCTCGACCCGGCGGCGTTCGACGCCGAAGGCGACTTGCTGTCCTACGTGACCTGCCTGCAGGTGATGAGCCTGGTCGCGATGGTCGACCCGCCGCGTGAGCAGTCCAAAGCCGCGGTGGCCAGTGCACAGGCGGCCCACATCCGGGTGCGCATGGTGACCGGCGACGACGTCACCACGGGCGCGGCGATCGCGAAGCAGCTCGGCATCCCGGGTGACGCCGTGCTGGGCTCGGAGTTCGCGGGCCTGACCGAGGCCGAACGGCTTTCCCACATCGACGACATCGGCATCGTGGGGCGCGTTTCCCCGGAGCACAAGGTGATCCTGGCCGACACGCTCAAGAAGAAGGGCGACGTCGTCGCCATGACCGGCGACGGTGTGAACGACGCGCCGGCCATCAAGGCGGCGGACCTCGGGATCGCGATGGGCAGCGGCACCGACGTCGCGAAGAACGCCAGCCGGATGATCCTGTCGGACGACAACTTCGCGACGATCGTGTTCGCCGTCGAGCAGGGCCGCAAGATCTACGACAACCTCACGAAGTACATCCGCTTCGTCCTGGTGCTGCTGGTCGTGTTCGTGCTGACGTTCCTGGGCGCCAGTCTGTTCAACATCGCCGCCGGGGAGCCGTTCACGCCGGCGCAGGTCCTGTGGATCCACTTCGTGGTTAACGCGCCCTTCGGGTTCGCCCTCGGCTTCGACCGCGAAACACCGGGGCTCATGGGGCTGAAGCCGCGGCCGCGCGGCGAGTCCGTGCTCACCCGCCCGGTGTTCATCACCGTCGGGCTCTCCGGGCTGGCCGTGACCGTCGGACTGCTCCTGCTGCTTTCGCTGGGCCAGGCGTACTACGGCAGCGCCGAGGTCGCCACCACGATCGCGTTCACGGCCTTCGCCCTCTGCCTGATCGTGGCGGCGGTCGAATGCCGCAGCGAGACGGGGACCGCACTCACGATCGCCACGTTCGACAGCAAGCAGATGAACTGGGCGATGCTGGGCGAGTTCGTGCTCGCGGTGCTGGTCATCAAGATGGACGCCTTCCACAAGCTGCTGGGCACCACGGACCTCACGCTGACGCAGTTCTTCTGGGCGCTGGTGCCGGCGGTTGCGCTGTTGATCCTCTGGGAAGCCGGCAAGGCCGTGGCGCGGTGGCTGAAGGGGAGCGGCGCGCACCGGGTCACTCGCACCTGAGGAAAGGTAAAGGAACCATTACCTTTTGTCGCCCGTTGTCAGGGCATGGAGCGCACGGTGATCGAGCTCGGGAGCAGCGACCTGCTCGTGGTGGCGGGACTGCCCGGAGCGGGAAAGACGACCCTGCTGCGCCAAGCCGCCGGCTCCTTGCGCGTGCTCGATTCGGACCAGGTCCGCGGCCGCCTCGGAGCCGTGTTGCCCACCGCTGTGCCGTACCGGCTCTACCGGCCGGTGGTGCACGTGTGCCACCGCGCGCGGATCGTGCTGTTCGCGGCGCTGCGTCGCGGGCCGCTGGTCGTGCACGAGCCCGCGACCCGCGCCTCGACCCGGCGGTGGCTCGGCCTGGTGGCCCGGAGCACCAGGCGTCCGGCGCGGTTGCTGTGGCTGGACGCGACTGCCGAGGAGGCACTGGCCGGCCAGCGGCGCCGGGCCCGGATCGTGCGGAGCCGCTCGTTCGCGCGCCACGTCGCCAGGGCCCGCGTCGTGCGGGAGGAACTGCGCGCGGGGCGGGTGCCCCCGGGCTTCGCCGACGCCCAGGTGCTGACCCGCTCCGCCGCGCCGCACGTGGTGCTCAGGCCAAGCGCCGGCGGACCCACCAGAACGCCCCTGCCACGCACAGCGCGGCCGGCAGCACGAACAGACCCGCCTCGCACAACTGCAACGTCCAGAACCGCCCGGCCGGCTGCACGGGGTACAGCCGGGTGAACCCGGCCGAGGCCAGCCGGTCGACCGGCTCCATCCCCGGGATCGGGGGCCGCGGGATCCCGGCCAGGGCCAGGGTTTCGTCGTAGCCGTGGATCACGCCGGCGCCGTCGCGGAACACCTGCGTGCCGACCGTGAGGTCACCGACGTGGGTCTGTTCTGTGAGCACGGGGGAGAACAACCGCGGGCGCACGAGGTTCTTCACGACCACGATCACCGGCAGGAAGCCCACGAGCGCCACAGCCGCGCCGGCGAGCGTCTGCCGGAGTACCGCGCCGCCAGCGAGTCCGAGCGCGAACCCGAACAGGCAGGTCGCGGGGAACGAGACGAGCCCGAAGTCGAAGGTCGGGAACCGGCCTTCGCGCTGGATGGAGGGGGCGAACCACCACGCGTACGCGGCGGCGAACACCAGCCCGTACGCCACGGAGAACGCGCCGCCGAGCAGCACCTTCGAGCCCAGCCACCGGCCGCGGTTCACCGACTGCGTCCAGGTGAACCGGAACGTGTGGTGTTCCAACTCCGCCGCCACGACGGGCGCGCCGAGGAACATGCCGAGCGCGGCGGGCAGGAGCGTCAGCAGCAGCTGCGCGTAGTTGTGCACGAAGGCGATCAGCGCCGGCCAGTCACCGCACCGCGGGTCCGGTGCGCCGGCGAAGCAGTCGGGCAGGCCCACTGTGGACAGCGAGCCTCGCATGTCGGCACCCATGGCCACGTAGCCCGCGGCCAGTACGACGAACAGGGCGGCGAGGCCCAGCAGCCGCGCCCGGTCCTGCCGCCAGGAAACCCAGATCACGCTGCGACCTCCTTCGGCCGCCCGGCTGCGAGGTGGTGCAGCACGAGATCTTCCAGTGAAACCGGCTCGGCGTGCCAGCCCGGCGGAAGCTCCGGCCGTGGACCGCGCAGGAGCATCGTGGCCGCGTCGCCCCGGCGTTCGCACGACAGCGGGAGGCTTCGGACCTCGTCCACAGTGGACGCCGGCCCGGTGAGCCGCACGTGCTCCGCCATGAGGTCGTCGACGTCGCCGGACAGCACCACCCGGCCGTGGTCGAGCACCACGAGGTGGTCGCACAGCCGCTCCAGCTCGGACACGACGTGCGAGGACAGCACCACCGTGCAGTCGTGGTCGGCCTTCGCCGCCATCAGGCTGCCCATGAGGTCGCGGCGGGCGAGCGGGTCGAGACTCGCGACGGGCTCGTCGAGCACCAACAGCTCCGGTCGCCGCGCGAGGGCGACGCTCAGCGCCACCTGTGCCCGCTGGCCCCCGGAGAGCTCGCCGACGCGGCGTTGCAGCGGAATGCCCAGCTCACGCACGCGGTCGAGCGCCACGCGGTGGTCCCAGCGCCGGTTGAGCCGGCGCGCGGCTTCGAGCATCTCGCGCACTCGGAACGACTCATAGAGCGAATGCCGCTGGTCGAGGTACGCGACGCCGTCGGTCGGCTGTCCCGGCTTCACCAGGCGGCCGAACAGCTCCAGATCCCCGGCCGAGGGCCGCAGGAGCCCGGCCAGGAGGTTCAGCAGGGTCGACTTCCCCGCACCATTGGGTCCGACGAGGCCGACCACGCGACCCTCGCCGATTTCGAGTGTGCAATCCCGAAGCCCCCAGGCGCGACCGTAGCGCCGGCCCAGGGCATGGGTCGCGATCGCCGCTGTGCTCACTCGTTCTCCTTCCCGGAATGTTTTCCGATGCGCAGGAGCACGGACGAAACGAGGGCCTCGACGTCGGCGACGGTCAGGCCCGACCCGCGGGCCTCGTTGATCCACCGCTCCAATGCGGCGCGCAGCTGTGCCTGCCGTTCGGGCGACACGCCCGCCTGGTCGTCGCGCGCGACGAACGTGCCCATCCCGGGCCGGCCGCGCACGATGCCGCGGTGGTCCAGTTCGCGATACGCCTTCTGCACGGTGTTCGGGTTGATCACGAGCCGGCGCGCGACCTCCTTGACCGTCGGCAGCCGGTCGCCCCGCTTGAGCTCACCGAGCCGCACGGCGTGCTCGACCTGCCGCACCAGCTGCAGGTACGGCGGCACACCCGAACCACTCTCGAACCGGAACTCGAACACCGTGTCCGTTACCCCTGTATCCGTTACCCCAATTGACTAGGCAGCTAGGTTAACGGCTGGTCAGAGTGCTGATCATCCAGGGGTGGTCACTGGGCGCCCATGATCCGTCGCTGCAGGCCACCGTCGGATTCCGCCACTTCGGCGGCCGGACCGAGGTCGATCCGGACCGTGTGCACGAGCCCTGTGAACGCATTGGTCCCGGCGGCGTAGGCGTCGGACACCGGCGTGCCGAGGTCGACGCCCACGTCGAGCGTCTCGTCGAACGAGAAGTAGTACGCGATCGTCCGCTCGACGCGGGCCGCCGCGAGCTTCTCGCCGTCGGAGGTGAGCACGGCTTCGCCGCCGAGGCCGGGCCCGCCGCCGTCGTAGGTGAATTCGAGGCGCAGCTCGTGCCGGCCCGGGGCGAGCGGGTCGGTCGCCGCCGCGGTGAAGTGCTCGAGGCCGAAGTAATTGTAGACGTAGACCGGGCGGCCGTCGGCGAAGTACAGCGTCCAGCCACCGAAACGGCCGCCCTGCGCGATAACGACGCCGGACGCGGGCGTGGCGGGCAGGTCGAGGTCCGCCGTGACAACGTGGGAGCGGTTCTTGACGTTCGGCGTGGTCTCCTCGGTGAAGCGCCGCATCCCGCCGCGGTAGGTCACCGACGTCCGCGCGCCCAGCAGGTCGAGCCGCCCCGCCAGCACCGGGTTCTCGCGTTCGGTGACGCGGTCGTCGAGCGGGAAGACCTGGTGTTTCGCCGCCTCCACGAGGAAAAGGTCCTGCAGCTCCCGCAGTTTCGCGGGGTGGTCGGCGGCGAGGTCGCGGGCCTGGCTCGGATCGCGGGTGAGGTCGTAGAGCTCCCAGACGTCGTCGGAGAACGGCCGCCGCTTCGTCGCCACCATCTCCCACGGCACACCGTGGCGCGTCACCGCGGTCCAGCCCTCGTGGTAGATCCCGCGGTTGCCGCACATCTCGTAGTACTGCGTGTGGTGGCGCTCGGGCGCGGCCGCGTCGGTGATCGTCTCGCGCAGGCTCACGCCTTCGGTCGGCTGCTGCTGCACGCCGTCCACGCTGTGGGGCGCGGGAATGCCCGCGCAGTCGAGGATCGTGGGCAGCACGTCGATCACGTGGCCGTACTGGTGGCGCAGCCCGCCGGCTTCGGCGCCGCCCGCGGGCCAGTGCAGGATCAGCCCGTCGCGGGTGCCACCGAGGTGCGAGGCGACCTGTTTCGTCCACTGGTACGGCGTGTTCAGCGCGAGCGCCCAGCCGGCCGGCGCGATCGGGTAGGTGCTGGGGTCCCCGATCTCGTCGAGGTGGCGGATCATCTCCTCCGGGTCGTCGACGAGTCCGTGGCCCAGCCGGTGTTCCACGAGGGTGCCCTCGACGCCGCCTTCGCCCGACGCGCCGTTGTCGCCGAGCAGGTAGAGGAACAGTGTGTTGTCGAGTTCGCCCAGCTCGTCGAGTGCGGAGACGAACCGGCCCACCTGCGTGTCGGCGTGTTCGACAAACCCCGCGAACGTCTCCATGAACCGCGCGGCCAGCCGTCGGCGGGTGTCGTCGAGCTCGTCCCAGCGCGGCACGCCTTCGGCCCACGGCGCGAGTTCGGTGTCCCCGGGCACCACGCCGAGCTCCTTCTGCCGCGCCAGCGTCAGCTCCCGCTGCCGGTCCCAGCCGTGGTCGAACCGGCCGCGGTTCCGCTCGCGCCATTCGCGGCCGACGTGCAGCGGCGCGTGGGCGGCGCCGAGGGCGAGGTAGGTGAAGAACGGGCGGTCCGGCGTGAGCGTGTGCTGCGTGCGCACCCAGTCGACGGCGTGGTCGACGAGGTCCTCGGTCAGGTGGTAGCCCTCCTCCGGCCGCCGGTCGGGTTCGACCGGCGTGGTTCCCTGGTACAGCAACGGGTACCAGTGGTTCATCTCCGCGCCCAGGAAGCCGTAGAAGGTGTCGAACCCCTCGCCGGTCGGCCACCGGTCGAAGGGGCCGACCGCGCTGATCTCGCGCGGCGGCGTCTGGTGCCACTTGCCGAACGCGGCGGTGCTGTACCCGTTGCCGTGCAGGATCTGCGCGAGCGTGGCGGCACTGCGCGGGCGAAAGCCGTGATAACCCGGCGCGGAGGTCGCCATTTCCGTGGTGCCGCCCATGCCTACGGAGTGGTGGTTGCGCCCGGTCAGCAGCGCCTGGCGGGTCGGTGAGCACAGCGCGGTGACGTGGAAGCGCGTGTAGCGCAGCCCGCCGGCCGCGAGCCGGTCGGCTGTCGGCATGGCGCACGGGCCGCCGAACGCGCTCGACGTGCCGAAGCCCAGATCATCGGCCAGCACCACCACGACGTTCGGTGCGCCCTCCGGCGGGGGCACGGGCCCGATCGGCGTTCCCTGGCCGCGCTGCTCGCGCACGTCGAGTGCCGCCGGCGCGGGCACAGGGACGTCCGGGCGCGGCAGGACGTGACGCCCGGCGGGGAACGCGGACATGAAGGGCTCCTTCCGAAGTGGACGCCAACGAGCTTCACAGCGCCACGCCCTCGGCGGCCAGGCTCCGGCCGGGGATGGCCCAGACCAGAATCCGATCGGGCCCAGAGGTGATCTTTATGGCGTCCCGCCGGCCAGGACCAGGAACCGTTCGGCCGCGGGGGACAGCGGCCCGGCGCGCCAGACCATCCGGCCACGTCGCAGCAACGGCGGGTCCAGTGGCACGGTGATCGCGCCCTGGCGGCGGGCGTCCTCGGCCATCGCGCGGGGCAGCAGCGCCGCACCGGCCCCGGCCAGCACGAGGGGCACGATCATCGCGCGGTGCTCGGTCTCCACGACGACGCGGGGCTCGGCCGTGCCGCGCAGGGCTTCCTCGACGATCCACCGCGTCGCCGTGCCCGGCGGGGTGGTGACCAGGTCCAGCGCGGCGAGCTCGGTCACCGGCAGCACGTCGCGCACCGGCGAGTCCGCGGGCAGCACGGCGAACACCTCCTGCTCGGCGAGGTCGAGCCCGGCGAGCCCCGGCGTTTCGGCACCGGACTCGACGAGCCCGACCTCGCTCTGTCCATTTCGGACGCGGTTCACGACGTCCGAGCCCGTCTCCGGCGCCCGCACGCGCACGAGGACCCGGGGGTGCGCCGCGCGGAACCGGCCGAGCAGCTTCGCGAGCGGGTCGACGGCGAGCGTGGTCTGCGACGCGAGGTCCAGCGTCCCGCCGCCGAGACCGAGGACCTCGCGCACGGACGCGTCGGCCGTGCGCAGGTCGCGCAGGATCTGCCGGGCCGGGGCGACGAGCGCCGTGCCGGCCGGCGTCAGCGTGGCGCCGTGGGGCAGACGGTGGAACAGCAGCCCGCCGAGCTCCTTTTCCAGCGTGCGCACGGCGTGGGAGAGCGACGGCTGCGCGACGTGCAGCCGCCGGGCCGCGTTGGTGAAGCCGCCGTGGTCGACGATGGCGAGGAAGTACTGAAGCTGGCGGCGTTCCATCCCCGCAGTTCAGGCCACGGGGGCGGGCCGCCGCAAGGCCTGGCGCCGCAACCGGGTGAACTGCTTGGCACTGTTGAGTGCGAAGACCCCGACCGTCACTCCGTTGCGCTGGTAGGTCGCCACGAACGCGGGGTCGTCGGGGCCGCCGTCGGTGAACACGACCTCGTCGCCGGGCTCGGGGTGCCCGGCCAGCTGCAGGGTGCCTTCGTACTGGTCCGACCAGACGTAGCCGCTCGGCGCGTAGTGCCGGGTGGTGGTGCCGGCGAGCAGGTTCGCGACGGCGACACCGGCTTGCTCGCTCGCGTTGGTCCAGTGCTCGTGGCGGTGTCGCCGTCCGCTTTTCTCCGACGGGTAGGCCGCGACGTCGCCGGCCGCGACCACGTTGGGCAGCGCGGTGACGAGCCCGCTCGAGACGTGCACGCCGTTGCCCACCTCGAGGCCCGAACCGGCCAGCCACTCGGTCGCGGGCACCATGCCGATCCCGACGACGACCACGTCGGCCGGCAGTTCCTCACCGCCCACGAGCCGGACGCCGGTCACCCGCCCGCCTGCGGTCACGAGCTCGTCGACGGCGGCGCCGCAGCGCAGGATCGTGCCGTGGCGATCATGCAGCCGCGAGCACACCTCGGCCAGCTGTGGCCCCAGCACGCGTTCGAGCGGCGTGGCCAGCGCCTCGAGCACGGTGACGTCGAGGCCGAGCGAGCGGCAGGTCGACGCGACCTCTGCCCCGATGAACCCGGCGCCCACGATCACCACCCGCGCGCCCGGCACCAGCTCCGCGCGCAGGGCCAGCGCGTCGTCCAGCGTCCGCAGCACGTGGACCCCGGCAACGCCCTCCGTGCCGGGCAGTGTCCGCGCGCGCCCGCCTGTGGCGAGGACGACGCCGTCCACCGCCAGGTCACCGCCGTCGGAGAGCACGAGCCGCCCGACGGAGGCGTCGAGCCGTTCCGCCCGGGTGGCCAGCCGCAGCTCCAGCGATGCCGTGTCGTCGGCGTCGAGCAGGTCCAGCGACTCGCGCTCCGCGGTGCCGGCGAGGAAGGCCTTCGACAGCGGCGGCCGGTCGTAAGGCAGGTGCGGTTCGGCCCCGACGAGCACCACTCGGCCGTCGAACCCCTGCGCGCGCAGCTCCTGCGCGGCTCGCGCCCCGGCGAGCGAAGCGCCGACGATCGCGATGCTTTTCACGCGGCATCCTCGGCGCGCTCCGCTTGCACGTAGATCACGCCACCTTCGACGAGCACCTCGTACGTGCGCACCGGCTCCTTCGCGGGCAGGCACGACGGCATCCCCGTCCGCAGGTCGAACAGCGCCGCGTGCAGCGGGCATTCGACGAAGCAGTCTTCGAGCCAGCCGTCGGCCAGGGACGCGTCCTGGTGGCTGCACGTGTCGCCGATCGCGTAGAGCTCGCCGTCGGCGTTGAACACCGCGATCGGCTCGGGCCCCGCGATCCGGACGGATTCGCCGGGGGGCAGTTCGTCCACTGTGCACGCGCGCAGCATCTGGGCCTCCGGCAGGAGCTGGGGTGTGTGCTTGTGAGGGGCCGTGCTTGTCATGGCACCGTGTTGCGTATTGAGGAACGCAGAACGCGATACGCAACAAGTCTGAGTGCGCGGGCGGGGCGCCGTCAAGGGGTGTCCGGGGTCCGATCGGGGCGGATTTTGTGGCCCGTTCCCGGGCACGCCGCGGACCCGTGCGCCGCGTGGGCGCACGGGTCCGGCAGGCCGACGGTCAGGCGGGACTGTGGCGGTAGAAGGGCTGCTTGATCGGCGCGAGCGGAGTGTTGCCGAGGATCAGGTCCGCGGATTTCTCGGCGGTCATCATCACCGGCGCGTAGATGTTGCCGTTGGGGATGTAGGGCAGCACCGACGCGTCGACCACCCGCAGGCCCTCGGTGCCGTGCACGCGCATGCTGCCCGGGTCCACCACTGACAGCTCGTCCACGCCCATCTTCGCGGTGCACGAAGGATGCAGCGCGGTCTCGGCGTCCTTGGCGACCCAGTCGAGGATCTCCTCGTCGGTCTCCACGGCCGGCCCGGGCGAGATCTCGCCGCCGTTGAACGGGGCGAGCGCGCTTTGGTTGAGGATCTTGCGCGCCACCCGCACGGCCTCCACCCACTCGCGGCGGTCGTTCTCCGTGGACAGGTAGTTGAACCGCAGCGCCGGGTGCTCGCGCGGATCGGTGGAGGTGATCTTCACCGTTCCGCGGGTGTCGGCGTACATCGGCCCGACGTGCACCTGGTAGCCGTGCCCGCCCGCCGGCACCGATCCGTCGTAGCGGATGGCGATGGGCAGGAAGTGGAACATCAGGTTCGGGTAGGCCACCTCGTCGTTGCCGCGGACGAAGCCGCCGCCCTCGAAGTGGTTGGTGGCCGCGGGTCCCGAGCGCAGGAACAGCCACTGCGCGCCGATCCACGGCCGCTTCCACTTCGCGAGCGAAGGCTGCATCGACACCGGCTGCTTGCAGGCGTACTGGATGTAGACCTCGAGGTGGTCCTGCAGGTTCTCGCCGACGCCCGGCAGGTCGCGGACCACGTCGATGCCCAGCTTCTCCAGCTCAGCCGCGTTGCCGACGCCGGAGAGCTGCAGCAATTGCGGTGTGTTGATCGCGCCGCCGCACAGGATGATCTCCTTGCCGTACACCTCCCCGGGCGCGCCGCGGCCCTGCGCGTACTCGACGCCGATCGCGCGGGTGCCGTCGAAGAGGATCTGCGACACGAACGCGTGAGTCTTCACGGTGAGGTTCTTCCGGTGCAGCACCGGGTGCAGGTACGCGCGGGCGGCCGAGAGCCGCCGTCCCTTGCGGACGTTGCGGTCGAAGGCGGCGAAACCCTCCTGCCGGTAGCCGTTCACGTCGTCGGTGCGCGGGTAGCCCGCTTGCACCGCGGCGTCGAAGAAGGCCTCGAACAACGGGTTGGTCGCCGGGCCGCGTTCCAGCTCGAGCGGGCCGTCGTGGCCGCGCCACGGCCCGTCGGGCGCGTCGGCGAGGCAGTTCTCCATGCGGCGGAAGTACGGCAGGCAGTGGGCGTAGTCCCACTCGGACATGCCGGGGTCGCCCGCCCAGCGCTCGTAGTCGAGCGGGTTGCCGCGCTGGAAGATCATCCCGTTGATGCTGCTGGAACCGCCGAGCACCTTGCCGCGCGCGTGGTAGATCCGCCGCCGGTTCATGTGCGGCTCGGGTTCGCTGCGGTAGCCCCAGTCGTAGTACTTGCTGCCGATGGGGAACGTCAGCGCGGCGGGCATGTGGATGAACACGTCCCACTTCGCGTCTTCACGGCCGGCTTCGAGGACCAGCACCTTCGTCGCGGGGTCGGCGGAGAGGCGGTTGGCGAGCGCGCAGCCCGCGGACCCGCCGCCGACGATGACGAAGTCGTAGGTCTCGGTACTCATGTCTCCTCCTTCTCTCAGCCGGTCACGGAACCGGACGCCGGGGTGTCCGGCTGGTGCTCGGGGCTCGTGTGCGCGGCGGCCCAGTGCCGACGGCGGACCCACAGCAGAACCCCGCCGACGAGCACGATCAACGCGGTGATGAGCACGGCACCCCACTGGAAGTACCAGTGGTCGTCGCCGTAGACCTCGGCCCGCGGCCAGATCAGGTTGATCGTCATGCCCGCGCCGTAGAGCACCGCGACGAAGTTCACGAGCGTGCCCCAGCGGCCGAGCTTGAAGTACGGGCCGTGCCCGGGGCGCGGCCACTGCCCGCGCAGGCGGCGCACCAGCATCGGGCCGGTGACCATCAGGTAGGGGATGTAGAACAGGATGATCGCCGTCGAGGTGAGCACGAAGAACGCGCGCTGGTTGCCGAGGTTGATCAGCAGCACCACCACGGTGAGCCCGCCGGTGATCAGCGCCGGCAGCACCGGCGTCTTCGAGCGCGGCGACACCTTCGCCAGCGCCTTGCTGAACGGCAGCCGCCCGTCGCGGGCCATCGCGAAGGTCATGCGGATCGCGGCGGTCTGCACGGCCAGGCAGCACACCGTGATCGCGATGGCCGAGCAGATCAGGAACGCGTCGCCGAGGCCGGTGCCGAGCGTGCTCTTGAGCAGGTACGGCATCCCGGACGTGGAGAGCTCCTCGGCGTTCAGGTCGCCGACGGCCATCATGCCGACCAGCATCATCAGCCCGCCCACGATGAACGCGGCCGTGATCGCGCGGATGATCGCTCGTGGCGCGTGCTTGCGCGGCTGCGTGGTCTCCTCCGCGAGCGAGCCCGCGGTGTCGAAGCCGTAGAACACATACGCGCTCATCAGCGACGCGACCAGGAACGCGCCGAGGTACCCGAGCGACTGGCCGTCGCCGGTGCCGTGGGTGTCGAACACCAGCCCCGGGCCGCGCTTGATGTGCACGGCCAGGGCGATGATCAGCAGGACGCTCGCGCCGAGCTCCACGGCCACGCCGAAGTTGTTGATCTTCGCCATCAGCTTCACGCCGATGATGTTCACGATCGTCGCGAACACCACGAGCACGAGCGCGAGGATGATCGCGTTCTGCGCGCCACCGGGCGTGGAGGTGAGGCCGGCGTCGGAATCGCTGCCGACGATCTGGAACGCGGTGGAGACCTGCGGCAGGATGATCTGGTAGGCCACGGCGACGGCCGCGGCCGTCACGATCGCACCGATGATCATGATCCAGCCCGCGAGCCACGACGT
Organism: Amycolatopsis sp. NPDC051372; assembly: GCF_040682095.1. Classification (NCBI taxonomy): domain Bacteria; kingdom Bacillati; phylum Actinomycetota; class Actinomycetes; order Pseudonocardiales; family Pseudonocardiaceae; genus Amycolatopsis; species Amycolatopsis sp. NPDC051372. Next base: position 152,261 of record NZ_JBFBAF010000012.1, on the reverse strand, counting down.
CGCGGGTTTCGCGATCTGCTTGGCCCACTGGTACACCGAACCGGCGAGCGGGAACTGCCCGGCCAACTCGGCGAAGCACAGCGCCACAGCCAGCTGGCCGATGAACACGAGCGGCCAGGTCCAGATGAAGGCCGGGCCGCCCGAGCCGAAGCCGAAGAAGAACAGCTGGAACACGCCGGTCATGATCGAGATGTAGCTGAAGCCGGCGGCGAAGCTGGAGAAGGAGCCGAGCGAGCGCTCGAGTTCCTGCCGGTACCCGAACTTGGCGAGCTCGGAGCTGTCGGAGTGGTCCCCGGCGGACCCCCCGCCCGCCGGCTTGGATCGTGTGGTCATGGTTCGTCGTCCTCAGAGGTGGTGGGGGAGGGGGTCAAGGGGGTGGCGAGCGGATCAGCCTTTGAACCAGCGCTGCGGTACGGGGTCGATGTTGTGGTAGACGTGCTTGGCTTCGCGGTACTCCGCCAGCCCCGAGGGGCCGAGCTCACGGCCGATGCCCGACCGGCCGAACCCGCCCCACTCCGCCTGCGGGAGGTAGGGGTGGTAGTCGTTGATCCACACGGTGCCGTGGCGCAGAGCCCCGGCCACGCGTTGCGCCCGCCCGGCGTCCGAAGTCCACACGGCACCGGCGAGCCCGTAGTCGGTGTCGTTCGCGAGCGTGATCGCCTCGGCCTCGTCGGTGAACCGCTCCACGGTGACCACCGGACCGAAGACCTCCTCCCGCACCACGGCCATGTCGCGAGTGCAGTCCGAAAACACGGTGGGGCGCAAGAAGAATCCCCGCTGCAACGCGGGATCTTCGGGCCGGCCGCCGCCCGCGCGCAGCTTCGCACCCGCCTTGATCGCGCCGGCGATGTAGCCCTCGACCTTCGCGCGGTGCGGTTCGGACACGAGCGGGCCCACCTCACTGGCGGGGTCGAGCCCGTCGCCGACGCGGATCCGGTCGGCCCGTGCGGCGAGCTCGGCGACGAAGCGGTCGTGCACGCCGTCCTGCACGATCAGCCGCGCGCCGGCCGAGCAGACCTGTCCGGAGTGGACGAACGCGGCGGCCAGTGCGTAGTCGAGCGCGGTCTCGAAATCGGCGTCGTCGAACACCACGTTGGGGTTCTTGCCGCCCAGTTCGAGGGCCACGCGCCGGACGCCGCGCGCGGCCGCGGCCATGATCTTCTCGCCCGTGGCGAGCCCGCCGGTGAAGGACACGAGGTCGACGCCGGCGTGCTCCACCAGGGCCGCGCCGACCGCACCCGGGCCGAGCAGCAGATTCACCACCCCGGGCGGCACGCCCGCTTCTTCGGCGAGCGCGACGAGCCGGATCGTGGACAGCGGCGTGACCTCACTCGGCTTGAGCACGGTGGTGTTGCCCGCGGCCAGCGCCGGGGCGAGTTTCCACGACATCTGCAGCAGCGGGTAGTTCCACGGTGCGATGAGCGCGCAGGCACCCACCGGTTCGTGCGTGATCCGGCTGATCGCGCGCGGGTCGCCGGTGTCCACCACGCGCCCGGCGTCGTGCGCGGCCAGGGCGGCGTAGTAGCGGAACACCGCGGTGACGTCGTCGATGTCGATGCGGCCCTCGGCCAGTGTCTTGCCGGTGTCGAGCGTTTCGGTTCGGGCCAGGTCCTCGCGGTCGCGCTGCAGCAGCGCGGCGATGCGGGTGAGCAGGTCCGCGCGGTCGGCCGCGGTCGTTCTTCGCCAGGGCCCGGCGTCGAACGCGCGGCGGGCCGCGGCCACGGCGGCGCCGACCTCGGCGGGACCCGCCACGGCCACGGTGGCCAGCACTTCGCCGGTGGCGGGGTTGAGCACTTCCGAGCGCGCCTCATCGGCGGCTTCGGTCCAGATTCCGTCGATGTGGAGGTCCTTCATCAGGCCTTCCCAAGCAGCTCGCGGAGCCTTTTGCCACGCGGGGTGTGACGCGCGGCACTTCGAGTGCGTACATTTGTACGCTAAGCGTGTACACATGTCCACAACGAGTTCTCAGCGCCGACACCGGACGTTCGCGCGAGGCCGTGCGACGATCAGCGGTGCCCGACGAGACCGGTGAGTGAAGGAGCTTGGCGGCGATGACGACGCGTGACACCGCCGGGCGCAGGAAGCTGCGCGGCCCCAACGACCCCGAGCGGCGGGCCCGGATCGCGAAGGCGGCGATCGAGGTCGTGGCCGAACGCGGCATCGACGGGCTGACCCACCGCGCGGTCGCGGCGGCGGCCGGGGTGCCGCTCGGTTCCACGACCTACCACTTCGCGACGCTCGACGACCTGCTCGAGGTGGCGCTGCACGAGGCCGCCGCGAACAACGTGCGCGAGCTTCAGGAATGGGAGCGCGCGCTCGATCCGGAGGCCGATTTCGCCGCGGCGCTGGCCGATCTGGTGATGGGCTACATCCACGAGCTCTACCCGCACACGGTCGTCGAGTACGACCTCTACGTCGCCGCCCTGCACCGGCCGCGGCTGCGTCCGGCGAGCGCCGCGTGGGACGACGCCCTGATCAAGTTCTTCTCCACCCGCACCGACCCGCTCACCGGCCGGCTGCTCGCCGGGTTGTTCTGCGGCCTGCTCATGCAGGCGGCGCTGGCCGACCCGCCGCCGACCCGGCCGGAGATCGAAGCGCTCTTCCGTCGTGCTATCGAGGGCCCGTCGGCCTGACGGGCTTTCGTTGCGGTGAAGCCGAAACCGCTTCCGCGCACCAGGTTCGCGGCGGCGTCCGGTAATCGGGTGATGCGAAAATCCCGTCCTTGACAGCGCCGGTCGAGCGCCCGCATTGTGTTCCGGAGAGAGCAACCCAGCGCGTCCTGCGCAACATCAACGCCGGCGGTGCCTCTCCCGTGACTTCTGCCGTTTTCGCGCCCGGCGCCTCCCGCATCGTTCCGGCCCGCACCGACCGTCCCGCCCCGAGAGGAGCACCGCCGGTGACCACCACCGACCTCACGCAGAGCCTCCTGCCGACGCTGTCCGGCCGCCACTACACCGACCCGGAGATCTTCGCCCGTGAGCAGGAGCGGATCTTCGAGACGGACTGGTTCTGCGCGGTGCGCACCGCCGACCTGCCGACCGCGGGGGCGTTCGAGACCGTGCAGATCGGCCGCGAGAGCGTGCTCGTCGCCCGCGGCCGCGACGGGAAGGTGAACGCGTTCCTCAACGTGTGCCGCCACCGCGGCGCGCGCCTGTGCACCGACGCGCGAGGGCAGGTGAAGCGGGCGTTCCAGTGCATGTACCACGCGTGGACCTACGGCCTCGACGGCAAGCTCATCGCCGCGCCGAACCTCACCGGCATGCCCGACGTCGACCGCACCGAGTACGGACTCACGAAACTGGCCGTGCGCGAGTGGCTCGGTTACGCGTGGGTGTGCCTGACCGAGGAACCGCCGTCGTTCGAGGCCACGGTGATGGCCGACGTCTCGGACCGGCTCGGCGGGCCGGGGGAGATCGAGGCGTACGGGCTCGACGGGCTTGCGCTCGGCCGGCGCATCGAGTACGACGTGCAGGCCAACTGGAAGCAGATCATCGAGAACTTCATGGAGTGCTACCACTGCGCGACGATCCACCCGGAGCTGACCGAGGTGCTGCCGGAGTTCGCCGGCGGGTACGCCGCGCAGTACTACGTGGGCCACGGCGCGGAGTTCGGCGAACAGATCGCCGGGTTCACCGTCGACGGCAGCGCCGGCGTCACGCGGCTGCCGGGCGTGGGGGAGCACCAGGACCGCCGCTACTACGCGATCACCATCCGGCCGCAGGTGTTCGTGAACCTCGTGCCGGACCACGTGATCCTGCACCGGATGTTCCCGCTCGCCCCCGATCGCACGCTCGTGGTGTGCGACTGGCTCTACCTGCCCGAGGTGGTGGAGTCCGGGGCGGACCTCGACCGCTCGGTGGAGCTGTTCCACCGCGTGAACCTGCAGGACTTCGAGGCGTGCGAACGGTGTCAGCTCGCGATGGACTCGCGCTCGTACGCCCGCGGCGGGGTGCTCGTGCCGAGCGAGCACCACATCGGCGCGTTCCACGACTGGGTCCGCGCGCGGACCGAAGGTTAGATCAGCGCGCGGATCGCCTGCTCGAACCCGGTCACGTGATCGAGCGTGAGGTCGGCGGCCTTCTTCGCGTCGCCCTCGATGATCGCCGTGAGCAGCGGCAGGTGCTCGTTCACGTGTCCGGCCATGCCGCGCAGGCGCGGCAGGAACACACACCAGATGCGGGTGGCGAGGTTGTCGTAGTGGATGAGGGTGTCCTCGAGGAACGGATTGTGCACGCAGCCGTAGATCGCGCGGTGCAGTTCGAGGTCGGTGCGCAGCAGTTCGGTGTTGTCGGCCGGGTTCGCCGCGTCGAGTTGCTCGCGCAGCACCGTGAGACCGGCGCGGTCGGCGTCCGACGCGCGCTCGGCCGCGGCCGCCGTCGCCATCGGCTCCAGGGTGCGGCGCACCTCGGAGATGTGCGCGAGGTCGGCAATGTTGACGTCGGTGGCGAACGTGCCGCGGCGCGGGTAGGCGACCACGAGGTGCTCGGTCTCGAGGCGTTTGAGCGCCTCGCGCACGGGCGTGCGGCCCATGCCGAGCGTGCTGCCGAGCCAGTCTTCGTTGATCGGGTCGCCCGGTTTGATGTCGAGCATGACGAGGCGGTCGCGGATGAACAGGTAGGCCTGTTCCGCGAGTGACGGGCCGCTGACCGGGATCGGGCTGTTGACCTGGGTGCTCACCCCGCCTACCCTACATCGAAGATTGATATATCAGAAGTCGACCAGCCAGTTCTGGGTTCAGCGAACGGAAGCAGGCAGGAATGACCGCGACGATCGGGGGAGCGGGCGCCGTGCTCGGCCGCTCCCTGCAGGACTTCGACCCGGACGTGGCCGCCGCGATCGGCGCCGAGCTGCGTCGCCAGGCCTCGACGCTGGAGATGATCGCCAGCGAGAACTTCGCGCCCACGGCGGTGCTGCAGGCCCAGGGCTCGGTGCTCACCAACAAGTACGCCGAGGGCTACCCCGGCCGGCGCTACTACGGCGGGTGCGAGCACGTGGACGTGCTGGAGAACCTGGCGCGCGAGCGCGTCAAGGAGCTCTTCGGCGCCCGCTTCGCGAACGTCCAGCCGCATTCCGGCGCGCAGGCCAACGCCGCCGCCATGGCCGCGCTGCTCAAGCCCGGCGACCGCATTCTCGGCCTCGCGCTCGCGCACGGCGGGCACCTCACGCACGGCATGCGGATCAACTTCTCCGGCCTGCTCTACGAAGTCTCGGCCTACGAGGTGTACGAAAAGGACTTCCGCGTGGACCTGGCCGAGGTCGCGCGGCTCGCGCGGGAGCACCGGCCGAAGCTGATCATCGCCGGCTGGTCGGCCTACCCGCGGCAGCTGGACTTCGCGCGGTTCCGCGAGATCGCCGACGAGGTGGGCGCGTACCTGATGGTCGACATGGCCCACTTCGCCGGCCTCGTGGCCGCCGGGCTGCACCCGTCGCCGGTGCCTCACGCGCACGTCACGACCACCACCACGCACAAGACCCTCGGTGGCCCGCGCGGCGGTGTGGTGCTGACGAACGACCCGGAGCTGTCCAAGAAGGTGAACTCCGCGGTGTTCCCCGGCCAGCAGGGCGGCCCGCTGGAGCACGTGATCGCGGCGAAGGCGGTGGCGTTCAAGATGGCCGCCGAACCGCAGTTCGCCGAACGCCAGGCCCGCACGTTGCGCGGCGCGAAGCTGCTCGCGGAACGGCTGCTGGCCGAGGACACCACGGCGGCCGGCATCTCCGTGCTGACCGGCGGCACCGACGTGCACCTGGTGCTGGCCGACCTGCGCGATTCCGTGTTGGACGGAAAGCAGGCCGAGGACCGCCTGCACTCGGTGGGGATCACGGTGAACCGCAACGCGGTGCCGTTCGACCCGCGTCCGCCGATGGTCACCTCGGGCATTCGCATCGGCACCCCGGCGCTGGCGACGCGCGGCTTCGGTGACAACGAGTTCCGGGAGGTCGCGGACATCGTGGCCGCGGCGTTGTTGCCCGGTTTCGACGAAACCGTCGCGGAGAAGCTGCGCACCCGCGTGGCCGCTCTCACCGCAAGGTTTCCGCTCTACCCGGATTTGGAGGCCCCGCAGTGAACCCGACGGCCCGCGGCGCCGACCTGCCCGAACACCCGGACTTCCTCTGGGACAACCCGGAACCGAAGCGGTCTTACGACGTCGTCGTGGTCGGCGGCGGGGGCCACGGCCTCGCCACCGCCTACTACCTCGCGAAGGTCCACGGCATCACCAACGTCGCCGTGCTGGAGAAAGGCTGGCTCGCGGGCGGCAACATGGCCCGCAACACCACCATCATCCGGTCCAATTACCTGTGGGACGAGAGCTCCGGCATCTACGAGCACTCGCTGAAGCTGTGGGAAGGCCTGGAGGAGGACCTCGGCTACCCGATCCTGTTCAGCCAGCGCGGCGTGCTCAACCTCGCGCACAGCCTGCAGGACGTGCGCGACAGCGTCCGCCGCGTCGAAGCCAACAAGCTCAACGGCATCGACGCCGAGTGGGTCGACGCGGCCGGGGTCAAGGAGATCTGCCCGATCGTCAACACCTCGCCCGACGTGCGGTACCCGGTGCTGGGCGCCACCTACCAGCCGCGCGCGGGGATCGCGAAGCACGACTACGTGGCGTGGGGTTTCGCCCGCGCGGCCGCCGCGCTGGGCGTCGACCTCATCCAGGACTGCGAGGTCACCGGCATCGAGACCACGGCCGGCCGCGTGACCGCGGTCGACACGACGAGGGGCCGGATCGCCGCCGGCAAGGTCGCGTTGTGCGCCGCCGGGCACTCGTCGGTGGTCGCGAAGATGGCGGGGTTCGACCTGCCGCTGGTGTCGCACCCGTTGCAGGCGCTCGTGTCGGAGCTGCTCGAACCGGTGCATCCGACCGTGGTCATGTCGAACGCCGTGCACGTGTACGTGTCCCAGGCGCACAAGGGCGAGCTCGTGATGGGCGCCGGCATCGACTCCTACGTGGGCTACGGCCAGCGCGGCGCGTTCCACATCATCGAGGACCAGATGGCCGCCGCGCTGGAGCTGTTCCCGGTGTTCGCGCGGGCGCACCTGCTGCGCACGTGGGCCGGGATCGTGGACGTCACGCCCGACGCGTCGCCGATCGTCGGTCTCACCCCCGTGGAGAACCTCTTCGTCAACTGCGGCTGGGGCACCGGCGGGTTCAAGGCCACACCCGGCGTCGGCGACTGCTTCGCCCACACCGTGGCGAAGGGCAAGCCGCACCCGTACGCCGAGCCGTTCACCCTCGACCGGTTCACCACCGGCGCCCTCGTCGACGAGCACGGCGCCGCCGCCGTCGCCCACTAGGAGCTCCCGTGCAACTCATCCCGTGCCCGTGGTGCGGTCCCCGCGAGGAGACCGAGTTCCACTACGGCGGTCAGGCGCACGTCGCCTATCCACAGGACCCGGCCGCACTGTCCGACGAGGACTGGGCGAAGTTCGTGTTCTTCCGCGCCAACCCCAGCGGCCCGCTGCCCGAGCGATGGACTCATTCCGCGGGCTGCCGCCGGTGGTTCAACGCCGTGCGCGACACCCGCACCCACGACCTCCTGGCGGTCTACCGCCTCGACGAGCCCAGGCCGGTGATCCCGTGACCCGATTGCCCGACCGCGGCGTCGTCGACCGCGCCGCCCCGCTGAAGTTCACCTTCGACGGCCGGGAGCTGACCGGCTTCCGCGGCGACACCCTCGCGTCGGCCCTGCTCGCGAACGGCGTGCACCAGGTGGCCACAAGCATCAAGTACGGGCGTCCGCGCGGCATCCTCGCGGCCGGCGTCGAGGACGCGACCGCGCTCGTGCAGATCGAAGCGCCGTTCCCGGAGCCGATGCTCAGCGCGACCACAGTCGAGTTGTACGACGGCCTGGTCGCCCGCGGCCTGCCCGGTCAGGGCAAGCTCGCCGCCGAGCCCGACCCGGCGCGCTACGACGCCAAGCACGTCCACTGCGACGTCCTGGTCGTCGGCGCCGGGCCGGCCGGGCTGGCCGCCGCGGCCGGCGCCTCCGGACGAGTGCTCCTGGTCGACGACCAGCCCGAACCGAGCGGCGAGATCCCGGACGGCGTCCGGTTCCTCTCCCGCACCACGGCGTTCGGCGTGTACGACGACGGGTTCGTGCTGGCGCTGGAACGGCGCGGTGAAAACGCGGCCCCCGAGCGGATCTCGCGCCAACGTGTGTGGCGGATCCGCGCGAAGCGGATCGTGCTCGCGACCGGCGCGCACGAGCGGCCCGTGGTGTTCCCGGACAACGACCGGCCCGGCATCATGCTCGCCGGCGCGGCGCGGACGTACCTGAACCGCTACGGCGTGCTCGCCGGGCGGCGCGCGGTCGTGTTCACCACCAACGACAGCGCCTACGCGGCGGCTTTCGACCTCGCCGACGCCGGTGCGGAGATCGCGGTGATCGCCGACGCGCGGGACACCGTTTCCGCTCACTTGGGGGAAGACGCCGCGGCGCGGGGGATCGAAATCCGGACCGGGCACGGGGTCGTCGGCACCTCGGGGGGTGACCGCATCACGTCGGCGGTCGTCGCGGAACTCGGGGCCGCGCAAGGGGATCGCTTCGCCTGCGACCTGCTGCTCGTGTCCGGCGGCTGGAACCCGGCCGTGCACCTGTTCAGCCAGGCTCGCGGCACTCTGCGCTACGCACCCGAGCTCGGCGCGTACGTCCCGGACAGTGACCTGCCGGCCGTACGCGTGGTCGGCAGCGCGGCGGGGGCAGGCCTGCCGGAGGCGAAGGTGCTGTGGCAGGTGCCGGCGGCGGAGTCCGAAGTGGACACCCGGTTCGTCGACCTGCAGCGCGACGCCACGGTGTCCGACGTCCTGCGCGCGACCGGCGCCGGTCTGCGGTCGCTGGAGCACGTGAAGCGCTACACGACCATCGGCACCGCGCACGACCAGGGCAAGACGTCCGGGCTGCTCGCCGCGGGCATCACCGCCGAGGCGCTCGGGCGAGATCTGGCCGGGCAGCGGCCGACGACGTTCCGCCCGCCCTACACCTCCGTGTCGTTCGCCGCGCTGGCCGGCCGCAACCGCGGCGACCTGCACGACCCGGTGCGGGTGACGGCACTGCACCCGTGGCACGTCGAGCACGGCGCGGAGTTCGAGAACGTCGGCCAGTGGAAGCGGCCGTGGTACTACCCGCGGGCCGGGGAGGACCTGGAAACGGCCGTGCTGCGTGAATGCCGCGCCGCTCGTACCGGCGTCGCGCTGATGGACGGCTCCACGCTCGGCAAGATCGACGTGCAGGGCCCGGACGCCGCGGCGTTCCTCGACCTGCTCTACACGAACCTGATGAGCTCACTCAAGGTCGGCCGCATCCGCTACGGCGTGATGTGCGGCGTCGACGGCATGGTCATCGACGACGGCACCGTGATCCGCGTGGCCGAGGACCGGTTCCTCGTCACCACGACGACCGGCAACGCGGCGATGGTGCTGGAGTGGATGGAGGAGTGGCTGCAGACGGAGTGGCCCCACCTGGGCGTGTTCGCCACGTCGGTGACCGAGCACTGGGCCACGATCCCGCTCGTCGGCCCGCGCTCCCGCGCGGTGCTCGCGAGGGTGGCGCCCGGGCTCGACGTGTCGAATGACGCCTTCGGGTTCATGACCTGGCAGGACGCGGTGGTCGCCGGGATCGACGCCCGCGTCTGCCGGATCAGCTTCTCCGGTGAGCTGGCGTACGAGATCAACGTGCCCTCGTGGTACGGGATCACGCTGTGGGAAGCGCTGCTGGCGGCCGGCGCCGAGGACGGGATCACGCCGTACGGCACGGAAACCATGCACGTGCTGCGCGCCGAGAAGGGCTACCCGATCATCGGCCAGGAGACGGACGCGACGGTGACCCCGCAGGACCTCGGCATGAGCTGGGCCGTGTCGAAGAAGAAGCCCGACTTCCTCGGCAAGCGATCCTTCACGCGTGCGGAGAACCTGCGGCCCGACCGCAAGCAGCTCGTCGGCCTGCTGCCGCAGGACCCGGCCGTGCTGTTGCCGGAGGGCTCGCAGCTGATCGAGACCGACCACGTGCCCGAGCCGCCGGTGCGCATGCTCGGCCACGTCACGTCCAGCTACCGCAGCGCCGCGCTGGGCCGCACGTTCGCCCTCGCGCTCGTGCGGTCCGGACGGGAACGCGTCGGCCAGACGCTGTACGTGCCGGTGGGCGACGCCGTGGTGCCGGTGACCGTGACGGAATCCGTGCTGTTCGACAAGGAGGGGACCCGCCGTGACGGTTGATCTGATGCGCCGCGCCCCGCTCGCGGCCCACGCGGCCGCGCTGGCCGCCCTCGCGCCCGCCGTGGTCGCGGAGGAACGGCCGTTCCTGACGCAGCTCACCGTGCGGGTGCGCGAAGGCCATGATGAGGTGGGGGAGCTGCTCGGTGTACCGTTGCCGGCCCAGCCGTGCACCTTCACCTCCGGCCGCGGGCCGTTCGGTGCCGTGGACGTGCTGTGGCTGGGCCCGGACGAGTACCTGGTCCTCGCCGAACCCGGCGCGGTGACCGAGACGGATCTGCGGCCGGCGATCGCGGTGGGCGCGGTGACCGACACGTCGGCGCAGCGCACCACCGTCCGGCTGGCCGGGCCGGCGGTGCGCGACGTGCTCGCGCACGGCTGCGCGATCGACCTGGACCCGGCCGTGTCGCCGCCCGGGACCTGCGTGCAGACGTTGTTGGCCCGCACCGGAATCGGGCTGCTGGTCCGAGAGGCCGGCGAGTTCACCGTGCTCGTGCGCCAGTCCTTCGCGCCCTACTTCGCCGCGTGGCTGGCCGACGCCGCCACCGAGTACACCGAGGAGGGGCCTTGGCCTTCACGCTGACGCTCAAGTGCCCCGAACGCGCGGGCATCGTCCACGCCGTCACCACGTTCCTGATGGAGCGCGGGTGCGACATCGTCGAGCACCAGCAGTTCGACGACGACGTGCGCGGCTCGCTGTTCCTGCGCACCTGCTTCACCTGTTCCGTGCCGGCCACTGTGGACGATCTCCGGAGGGCGTTCGTGCCGGTGGCCGGTGACTTCGGCATGGAGTTCGAGTTCGCCGACGGTACGGCGCCGCGGGTGCTGGTGATGGTGTCGAAGTTCGGGCACTGCCTCAACGACCTGCTCTTCCGCTGGCGCGCCGGCAGCCTGGGCGCCCAGATCGCGCTGGTGGTGTCGAACCACGAGGATCTGCGCCCGATGGTCGAGGCCGCCGGGGTGCCGTTCGAGCACGTGCCGCTGACTCCCGCGACGAAGGCCGGAGCCGAGCAGCGGCTGCTGGACCTGCTGTGGGAACACGAAATCGACCTGGTCGTGCTCGCCCGGTACATGCAGGTGCTCTCGGACGAGCTGTGCGGCAAGCTCGCGGGCCGCGCGATCAACATCCACCACTCGTTCCTGCCGGGGTTCAAGGGCGCGAAGCCCTACCACCAGGCCTACGACCGGGGCGTGAAGTACGTGGGCGCGACCGCGCACTACGTGACGCCCGACCTCGACGAGGGCCCGATCATCGAGCAGGAAGTGCAGCGCGTGGACCACACGTACTCACCGCGGGAACTCGTCACCGTCGGACGTGACGCCGAGGCGCTCGCGCTGTCGCGAGCGGTCCGCTGGCACAGCGAACGCCGCGTCCTGCTCAACGGCAACAGCACCGTCGTCTTCCGGTAAGGAGTGTTCTTCTCATGACCCGAGTCGTGATCATCGGCGCCGGAATCGTGGGCGCCAACCTTGCCGACGAGCTCACCGCCCGCGGCTGGACCGACGTCACCGTGCTGGACCAGGGGCCGCTGCCACTGACCGGCGGCTCCACCTCGCACGCACCCGGTCTCGTGTTCCAGACCAACCCGTCGAAGACGATGACCGAGTTCGCGCGCTATACCGTCGAGAAGTTCAGCGGCCTGGAGGTCGACGGACTGCCGTGCTTCAACCAGGTCGGCGGCATGGAGGTGGCGAGCACGCCCGCGCGGTGGCAGGACCTGCACCGCAAGCACGGCTGGGCCACGTCGTGGGGCGTCGAGGCGCATCTCATCGACGTCGACGAGTGCGTGCGGCGCTGGCCACTGCTCGACGGCTCGCGGATCCACGGCGCGCTGTACGTGCCGACCGACGGGCTGGCGAAGGCGTCGCGCGCGGTCGTCGCGCTGGCCCGCCGCGCCGAATCGCGGGGCGCGCGGTTCGTGGGTTCGACGAAGGTGACCGGGCTGAAGCAGGCCGGCGGCCGGGTGACCGGCGTCGAGACGGACCAGGGTGAGTTCCGTGCGGACCTCGTGGTCTCGTGCGCCGGGTTCTGGGGGCGCGAACTCGGTGCGCTGGCGGGAATGTCCGTGCCGCTGCTGCCGCTCGCGCACCAGTACGCGAAGACGGGTCAGGTCGCAGAGCTGGTGGGGCGTAACACGGAGACGAGCGAGGCGAGCCTGCCGATCCTGCGCCACCAGGACCAGGACCTGTACTTCCGCGAGCACACGGACCGCCTCGGCATCGGCTCGTACGCCCATCGGCCGATGCCCGTCGAACCCACCGGCGTGGACGGCGAGGTGACGGAGTCGTCGATGCCCTCGATGCTGCCGTTCACCGACGAGGACTTCGCCCCTTCGTGGGAGGAGAGCAAACTGCTTCTGCCCGCGCTCGGCCGGACGAAGGTCGAGGAGGGGTTCAACGGCATCTTCTCCTTCACTCCCGACGGTGGGTCGCTGGTCGGGGAGTCGGAGCACGTGCGCGGGTTCTGGATCGCCGAGGCGGTGTGGGTGACCCATTCGGCCGGCATCGCGAAGGCCGTGGCGGAGTTGCTCGTGCACGGTCGTTCGGAGACCGATCTGCACGAGGTGGACGTGCACCGGTTCGAGGAGGTGCAGCTCGCGCCGGAGTACGTGAGCGAGACGTCGCAGCAGAACTTCGTGGAGATCTACGACGTGCTGCACCCGCTACAGCCCAAGCTTTCGCCGCGCGACCTGCGGGTGAGCCCGTTCAACGTCCGGCAGCGCGAGCTGGGCGCGGTGTTCCTGGAGACGGGCGGCTGGGAACGGCCGCACTGGTTCGAGGCCAACGCCCCGCTGGTGAAACGCCTGCCGCATGAGTACCTACCGCCGGCGCGCGACGCGTGGGCGGGGCAGTTCCACTCGTCGATCGTGGCGGCGGAGGCGTGGCACACGCGCAACGGGGTGGCGCTCTACGACATGACGCCGCTCAAGCGCGTGGAGGTGAGCGGGCCGGGTGCGCTGGAGTTCCTGCAGGGGCTGACGACGAACCAGCTCGACAAGTCCGTGGGTTCGGTGACCTACACGCTCATGCTCGACGATGCCGGTGGCGTGCGCAGTGATGTCACGGTGGCGCGGCTGGAGCCTTCGGTGTTCCAGGTCGGGATCAACGGGAACATCGATGTCGCGTACCTGAACGCGCTGGTGCCCGACGGGGTGCGGGTCCGGGACATCACCGGGGGTACCTGCTGCATCGGCGTGTGGGGACCGCTCGCGCGTGACCTGGTGCAGCCGTTGTCGGCGGAGGACTTCTCGCACGCGGGGCTCAAGTACTTCCGGGCGCGCTCGGCGCGGATCGCGGGGGTGCCGGTGACGGCGATGCGACTGTCCTATGTGGGCGAGCTCGGCTGGGAGATCTACACGTCGGCGGACAACGGCCTGCGGCTGTGGGACGCGTTGTGGGCGGCGGGACGGAAACTCGGCGTGATCGCGGCCGGGCGGGCGGCGTTCAACAGCTTGCGGCTGGAGAAGGGCTACCGGCTGTGGGGCACGGACATGACCACCGAGCACGATCCGTACGAGGCCGGGGTCGGGTTCGCCGTTCGCCCGGCGAAAGGTCCGTTCGCGGGGCGGGAGGCGATCGAGGGCCGTTCGGAGGAGACGGCCGCGCGGCGGTTGCGGTGCCTGACCGTGGACGACGGGCGGACGGTGGTGCTGGGCAAGGAACCGGTGTTCGTTGCCGGCGCTGCTTCGGGTTACGTGACCAGCGCGGCCTACGGCTACACGGTCGGGCGGCCGATCGCCTACGCGTGGCTGCCGGGGACCGTCGGCATCGGCGACGCAGTGGAGATCGAGTACTTCGGGCGGCGGGTCGCGGCGACGGTGGCCGCGGAGCCTCTGGTCGACCCGGGAATGGAACGCATTCGGCGCTGAGAGGGGTTTCATGCGGGATCAGATCATGAGCGAGTTCCTGAAGTCGTTGGCGACGCCGCCGGTGGGGTCCGCGGTACCGGTCGGCGGGACCGTCGCGGCGCTCGCGTTGGCTCAGGCCGCGGCGCTGTTGGCGCGCACCGGCGACGGCGCGGACGGTGGCTGGATGCACGGGCTGCGGCTGGCCGAGCAGGACGCGTTCGCGGTGCGGACGTCGGACCTCGACGCTTGGCGGCCTTCCTCGGATGTGATCACCTCGGCGGCCTCCTTGCTGGCCGTGGCCGAACGGCGGCTGGCCGAGGGCGCGGCGCCGCTCGACGTGGCGGCCGCGGCGGAGGCGGTGCGTTCGGCCGTGGTGATCGCGTGGGTGGCGATCGAGAGCCGCACGGGTCCGGTGCCGGCGCTGGGGGTGGACGAACTCGTCTCGCGGGCGGAGCGGATCACGGCGGCGGTGCGAAGTGGTCTAACTAACCAACTGGTTGGTTGACGAAGCTGCGGGATCGGTGTCTGATGGAGAGGTAGGCACGAACTCCCGGAAGGCACTCATGTCCAAGACCTGGCTCATCACCGGCAGCTCCCGCGGCTTCGGGCGGGAGCTGGCGAAAGCAGTCCTCGACCACGGCGACCGGCTCGTCGCGACCGCTCGCAAGCCCGAACAGCTCGACGACCTCGTCGCCCGGTACGGCGACCGCGTGCGCGCCCTCGCCCTCGACGTCACCGACCCGGCGGCCGCCCGCGCGGCCGTGCAGGCGGCGGTGGACGCGTTCGGCTCGCTCGACGTCGTGGTGAACAACGCCGGCTACGCCAACTCCGCACCCATCGAAGAAATGCCCGACGACGACTTCCGCGCCCAGGTGGACGCGAACTTCTACGGCGTCGTCAACGTCACCAAGGCCGCCCTGCCGATCGTGCGCGCCCAGCGCTCGGGGCACCTCGTGCAGTTCTCGTCGGTCGGCGGCCGCGTCGGCGGCTCGCCCGGAATGGGCGCTTATCAGGCCGCGAAGTTCGCGGTCGAGGGTTTCTCCGAGGTGCTGGCCAACGAGGTCGCGCCCTTCGGCGTCAAGGTCCTCATCATCGAGCCCGGCCCGTTCCGCACCGACTGGGCCGGCGCGTCCATGCGCGTCGACCCAGTGACCCCCGATTACGACGAGACGGTCGGCGCGATGAACCGCCGCCGCACCGACTCCGCCACCTGGCCCGGCGACCCCGCCCGGGCCGCCAAGATCATCGTCGACGTCGTCGACCACGCCGACCCGCCCCGGCGCCTCCTGCTGGGCGCCGGCGCGGTGGAACTGGCCGCACGGTCTTCGGCGGAACGCGCGGCTGAGGCCGAGAAGTGGGCGGACGTGAGCCGCTCGGCGGACTTCCCTCCGGGCGAGTGACACAGGGGGCCCCGACCCGCTGTGCCGTAACGCGCCGCGCTCGGCTCGCCCGGCGCCGCTGCTGGGTACCGGTGCGGTGGAGCTGGCGGCGCGGTCTTCCGCCGAACCCGCCGGCCGCTGGTGGACTTCCCCCCGGAGGAGTGACTGCACTGACCGCCGCGCCGGCTGCCGTCGGCCTTGGGTCCCGTTCTTCGGCGGAACGCGCGGCCGAGGCCGTGAGCGGCTCGGCGGACTTCCCTCCGGGGGAGTGATTCCGTCCCTTCGAAGGCCCCGCGGTGCCGGCGCGGAGCACTAGCATCGGTCGCATGAGTCGACGTGCTGGGCCGAACCGGTGAGGGCCTTCGTCGTCACCGGGCCCGGCGAGGCCGGGGTGGCCGAGGTGCCGGAGCCGGTCGCGGTGATGGGCGAGGTCGTGGTGGCCGTGGAGCGCGCCGGGGTGTGCGGCACGGACTTCGAGTTCTTCACCGGCGAGATGCACTACCTCGGCGACGGCCAGGCGCGCTACCCGATGCGAATCGGGCACGAATGGTGCGGCACCGTGGTCGAGACGGGTGAGGGCGTGCATCCCGCGTGGGTGGGACGGCGGGTCGTCGGCGACACGATGCTCGGGTGCGGGCACTGCCGGCGGTGCCGCAACGGCCACCAGCACGTGTGCGCGGACCGGCAAGAGGTCGGGATCCGCGGCGGGCGGGCCGGGGCGCTGGCGGAGAAGATCGCGGTACCGGTGACGTCGCTGCACGAGCTGCCCCCGCACCTCGACGCGACGGCGGGCGCGCTGGTCGAGCCGGGCGGGAACGCGCTGCGGGCGGCGCAAGCCGCGTTGGGCGAGAAGGACGGGATGCGCGTCGCGGTCTACGGGCCGGGCACGATCGGGCTGCTCACGGCGATGTTTCTGCGTGCGGCCGGCGCCGAGGTCCACTTGATCGGCGCCACGGCCGGCTCGATCGCCTTCGCGCGTGAGCTGGGGTTCTCCGCGGCCGCGGAGCCGCCCGCGCCGCCGGTGGACGCGGTCGTGGACGCCACCAGCGACCCGGCCGTCCCGGCGGCCACGCTGGAGCTGGTGGAGCCGTCGGGCCGGATCGTCTACATCGGACTCGCCGGAGAACCGAGCGGTATCGACACTCGGCAGCTGGCCCTCAAGGACGTGACGGCCGTCGGGATCCTCAGCGCGTCGCCCGGGCTCGAGGCAGCCATCGACCGCTACGCCGACGGGGATGTCGACCCGCGCCCGATCGTCGCGGCGACGGTCGGCCTCCACGAGGTCGCCGACGTCTTCGCCGGACGCCGCCCGCCGGGAGCGGGACCGAAGATCCTCGTCGATCCGAACCGGATGTGAAGGCCGGTCCGTGGCCCGGGTCGGGGGACCGCGCCCACGGACGGGGTCAGGCGAGATACTCCGCGGCCGCGCGCAGGCTGACGTACGAGCCGCTGAACGTGTCGATCCGCGGCCCCGTGGTCGACGGCCCGGGCACACCCGTCTCGACGCGGATGTAGCCCACATCGGACAGTTCCGCGAGGAATCCGAGCACCGCCGGATGCCGGTGTGCCTCGCGCGTCACCACGACCACGCTCGCGAACTCCCGAGCCCGGGCCCGCACGGCAGCTGCGTCGGCAGGGGACACGGTCATCGCGACAGTTCCTGGCACCAGCGAGGTCAGATGCGGGCCCAGGCCCCACGGCATCGGCCCGGCGGCGATCGTCGGGTCGGTGGTCACGTCGACGACCAGCGGTGCACCCGCCGGCCGCGGCGAGCCCTGGATCCGCAGGGCCGCGCGAGCCGCCGCGAGGCCCAGCGCGTAGTCGACCGGCTGCAGCTCGGCGGGCGTCGGCGAGGTGCCCAGCGCCGCCGTCCGGGCGGCCGCGTCCGCGAGCCGTTCCGCGGACAGCGTCCCGTCCGAAACCGCGGCCACGATCGCCGAGGTGATGGCGTCCAACGTGTCCGCCTCGAACGCGGCCCCGCCGATGCACAACGCGTCCGCGCCCGCGGCCAGCGCGCGGACGGCCGCGCTGCCGAGCCCGTCATGCCGGCCGTAGGAGCCGGAGACCGCGCCCATCTCCAGCGCGTCCGTGATCACCGCGCCGTCGAAGCCCAGTTCACCACGCAGCACCTCGGTGAGCGCGACCCGGTTCAAAGTCGCCGGTTCGTCGCCCCACGCTCGCACCACGAGGTGGCCCGACATGATCGACCGCACACCCGCCGAGATCGCCGCGGCGAACGGCACGAGCTCGATCTCCCGCAGTTCTTCGACCGTCCGCGGCAGCACAGGCAGCGAAACGTGCGAATCCTCCGTCGCCGCACCGTGGCCGGGGAAATGCTTCGCACACGCGGCCACGCCGTACTTCTGCAGTCCCGTCACGAATGCCGCGACGTGCGGCGACGCCTTCGCCGGGTCCGACCCGAACGCGCGCACCCCGATGATCGGGTCCTGCGCCGCGAGCGTGAGGTCCGCGCACGGCGCCAGGTTCACCGTCACGCCGCACGCGGCCAGCCGCTCGCCGAGCGCCGCCGCGACCGCCGTGGTGAGCTCCGGGTCGTCGGCCGCACCCAGCGCGAGCGGGCCGGGCACGAACGAGCCGGTGTTCACGCCGAGGCGGGTGACGTCGCCGCCCTCCTCGTCGATGCCGACCACCACGTCGTCGCGTTCGGCCCGCAGCGCCGTGGTCAACGCCGCCACCTGCTCGTCGTCGACCACGTTGCGCCCGAACAGGATCACGCCGCCGAGGCCCTCGCCCAGGCGCCGCCGCAACCAGTCCGGCGCCGTCGTGCCCGCGAAACCGGGCAGGAGCACCGCTTCCGCCCAAGCCCGAGGATCAGTCATCGCTCACCCCTTCACCGCGCCGGCGGTCAGGCCGGACACCAGCTTGCGCTGCACGATCAGGAAGAAGATCAGCGCCGGCACCGCGTACACCGCCGAAGCCGCCATGATCGCACCCCAGTCGACCGAGAACGCGGTCCTGAACGACGAGAGCCACACCGGCAGCGTCTGCTTGTTCGGGTCGTGGATGAACACCAGCGCGAACAGGAACTCGTTCCACGCGGTGATGAAGCTGAACACCGACGTGGTCACCAGCCCGGGCCCGAGCAGCGGCAGCGTCACGCGGCGGAACGCGCCCGCGCGGCTGCAGCCGTCGATCATCGCCGACTCTTCGAGGTCGTACGGAATGCCGTTGATGAAGCCGTAGAGCATCCAGACGGTGAAGGGCAGCGACGTCGCGAAGTACACCAGCAGCAGCGAAGGCAACGTGTCGAGCAGCCCGATGTCACGCATCAGCAGGTACATCGGGATGAACAGCGCCGAGAGCGGTGCCAGCTGCGCGACGAGGATCAGCAACAGGAACCCCTTGCGCCCGCGAAAGCGGAACCGCGCGAGCGGGATCGCCGCCAGCACGCCGACCACCAGGGCCGCGATCACGGCGCCGAGGGTGACGATGAGGCTGTTGCTCAGGTACGTCACGAACCCGGGCTTGGTGAGCGCGGAGACGAAGTTCTGCAGCGTCGCAGACGAGGGGAACAGGTCGTACTTCGGCGAGAGCACCTCGCCCGGGGTCTTCAGCGACGTGGTGAACATCCAGTACGTCGGGAAGAAGAACGCCAGCGCGATGAGCACGCCGACCACCGACAGTGTGATCCGCTGGGGCAGGGACTTCTTCACGCGAGCTCACCGTCCTTCGAGCGCACCAGCAACTGCACGTAGCGCGCGGTGACCAGCAGCAGGATCACCAGCATGATCGTGGCGATGGCCGCGGCCGAGCCGAAATGGCTGCCCGCGATGCCCTTGAGGTACTGCAGGATCGCGAGCGTCGTGCTCGCGCCGTCGGGCCCGCCCTGGCGGATGGCCCAGATCTGGCCGAACATGTTGAAGTCCCACAGCACCGACAGGAACGTGACCATCGTCAGGATCGGGCGGATCGCGGGCCAGCTGACCGCGCGGAACGTCTGCCACGGCCCGGCGCCGTCGATGCCGGCGGCTTCGTACTGCTCGCGCGGCACGCCGATCAGGCCCGCGTAGAGCGTGAATGCCACGAACGGCGCGGCCTGCCACAGCACCAGCAGCCCGACGACGGTCATCGTGCTCACCCCGGTGGAGAACCACGAGTAGCCGATGAACGAGTGGAACCCCAGGCGGTCCAGCGTCTTGTTCAGGATCCCGTACTGCTGGTCGAAGATCCACTGGAATACCGTGGTCGTCGCGATCACCGGCACGGCCCAGGCGAGCACCAGCGAGATCTGCAGGAGGATCCGGACCACCGGGTTGAGGTGGCGCATGAGCACCGCGATGACCAGCGCGACCAGCAGCGTGGCGGCCACCAGCAGGGCGGTGAACACGACGGTCCGGACGGCGACCGCCCAGAAGTCCGGGTCGGTCAGCTCCTCGGTGTAGTTGTCGAACCCGACCCACACGGCCTTGCCGGTCACGAGCTCGTGCAGGTCGAGCTTGCGCAGGCTGATGCCGAGCATCTGGATCGTCGGCCAGCCGAGCAGCACCAGCACGGCGACGAGGGCGGGCAGGAGCAGCAGGTAGGGCGTGGCCCGCTCGCCGAACCCACCCCGGCGCCGCGGTTTCGCGGGAGTGACGCGCGCCGATGCCGGCGGGGTGGCCCCCGCCGGCATCGGCACGTCTTTGGTGGCGGTCATCCGCCGATGATCTTGTCGAGGGCGGCGTTGGCGTCAGCCGTGGCCTGGTCGATCGACTTCTTCCCGGTCAGGTACGCCGTCAGCATGTCCTTCAGCGGATTCTGGCCCGACTCGACCTCGCCCCACTTCGGGCTGGTGGGCACCGCGCGGCCGTTCTTCGAGGCCTTCGCCATCACGCCGCCGAGCGGGTCCTTGTCCAGCGCGCTGGTGTCGGTCGAGGTGCCCGGCACGTAGCCGGCGGCGGCCATCTGGCTCATGTACTTGGTGCTGGTGAGCAGCTTCAGGTACTCCTTGGCGAGGTCCGCGTGCTTGCTGTTGAGCGGGATCACCAGGTTCGAGCCGCCGAGGAACACCGGGGCCGTCTGGCCGGCGGTCTTGCTCGGGATCGGGAACGCGCCGGTCTTGTCGGTGATGCTCGGGTCGGTCTTCGCGGCCGTGGCGACCTCGCCCGGCGTGCCGATGAACATCGCGACCTTGCCGCCGCCATAGATGCCGGCCTGCTGCGGCGTGGCCTCGTCATTGTCCTTCGGCGCGGTGGTGCCGGAGGCGTCCACGAGCTGCTTGTAGAACTCGAGACCCGCCTTCGCGCCGGCCGAGTCGAGCGTCGACTTGAAGCCCTTGCCGTCGGCCTGGGCGACGTCGCCGCCGTTGTCCCAGATGAACGACAGCAGGGTGTACCAGTACTGACCCGGCAGGTAGAGGGGCTGGAAGTCCTTGTCGCTGCCGAACTTCGCCTTCAGCTTGGCGATGTCGTCGAGCCACTCCGCGTTCGAGGTCGGCGGTGCGGTGATACCGGCTTGGGCGAACATGTCCTTGCGGTAGAGGACCTCGCGGTTGGCGGCGTAGAACGGCACGCCGTAGGTCTTGCCCTCGAATTCGCCCGAGGCCTTGAGCCCGGTCAGCCACTGCGCGCCGTTGAAGCTGTTGACGTCGGCGGAGAGGTCGGTGAGCACCTCGTCGGAGGCGAACGCCGGGGTCTGGGTGTTGCCGACCTCGATCACGTCGGGCGGGGTGTCACTCGCGAGCGCGGTGGTCAGCTTCTGCTGGATGCCGTTCCACGGCTGGATCTGGTAGTTGACCTTGACCCCGGCGTGGGCCGCCTCGAACTCCTTGTTGAGGGCGCCCGTGAGGCTGTCCGGCGCGGAGCCGTCCATCAGCCAGACCGTGAGCGTGCCACCGTCCGAACCACCCGAGCCGGACGCGGTGTCACCGCCGCCCGAACCGGCACACCCGGCTGTCGCGAGGGTGAGGGCGGCGGCACCCGCCGCCAGTTTGAGCCAGCGCTTCACTTGTCTGTCCTTTCGGTGTCCGGCCCCCAGGCCGGTCGAGTGACAAATGGTGTAGACCAATGTTGAGAGAGTGGTCCGGACCACAGCTGGTGTCAAGCCGGTTGCCAAGACGTTGTAAACGCGACGGGGAGTCTGACGCTGCGTGTGCGGCCGGTTACCGGCGCGCGGCGCAAAAGTGCAGGTGGCGCACCGGAAAACCTTTACCGGGCAGGGTTTGTCTCGCCGTGGCGGTTGTTCGTGAAGACCTCGCCGGGGCGAGGGACGCGGACAGAAACTGTCCGCGAGACGGGGCGCGACCCGGTCCAGTGGTACGGGCTGGTCCGCATGGAGGGTGGACGGCGCGAAATCGGTGAGGTTCGGACAACCTCGAGTGTGGACATCGCCCACGCGAGCGTACGGAAGCCCGCGATCGAGATCCGGCTGGGCGCGTCCCGTTGTCCGGGACACCGCGAAAACGAGTGCTGCTCAAGGGGTTGACACACGAAAGGGCCCCGCCCGGCGAGTGCCGGGCGGGGCCGTGGTGCGCTCCCCGAGCGGATCAGGGTCGACCGTTCGGCCGTTGACCGAGCGGTGCTGGATCGTGCGGTGCCGGATCGTCGAGTACCGGACCGGTCAGTGGTTGACCTTGAACCACGGCTGCGACCAGCCGAGGTAGGTCTGGCCCCACGAGCTCTTGATCTCCGAGATCGTGGTCTGGGTGTAGCTGCCCGCGCCGTGGATGTCGTTCGACAGGAACTGGCCGCCGCCGATCGAGATCATGGTGTGGCCCGCGCCGCCGTTGGAGAAGAAGGCGAGCCCGCCGGCCGGCACGTTCTGGTCGCCGGCGTGCTTGTACTGCGCGGGGATCTGGGTCCAGTGCACGTACGCGGTCTCGGAACCGCTGGCGGAGAACCCGTAGTTCTGGGCGTTGATGCGGTCGCACCAGCCGTCGTAGGAGGCGACGTTGTTGGTGTGCACGCGGGTCTTGGCGTAGGCCACGGCCTGCGCGCAGGTCTTCGCGTCACCGAGCCCGGTGGTGGAGCAGGTGCTCTGCGGCGGCGTCGGGACGCCGGTGCAGTCCGGGGCGATGCGGCCGTCGGAACCGGTGTAGACGTAGGTGTCGGTGATGTAGCCGCCCTTGGCGGCGACATGGTCCCAGATGTTGCTGGTGCCGTACTTGCCGGTCACGGTGTCGCCGGTGGTCTGGCAGTCGATGACCACGGCGGTGCCGTCGGCGATGGTGCCGACGGAGCTCGCGCCGGTGCCGGGCGCCGAACGCACGGTGAGCGGCGCGCCGGAGTCGGTGTGCACGGTGCCGTTGGCGTCGGCGGCCAGTGCCGGCGCGATGCCCGACAGCGTCAGCGCCGCGGCGAACGCGACCAGGCCCAGTGTGCGTTTCGCGATTCTCATCCTCGGTCCTCCTGATCCCCGGTGGGTGTGGGAACCAGGTTCGCCCGAGCCGATACACGCGCCGTACAAATGCGTTCGCGACGGCCGTGAACCCCGGACAATCCGGGCGCGCGGTCAGCCCTTGCGGGGGTGGCCCGACTTGCGCCGCGGCACGTAGTCGCGGCTGTCGCCCTGGATCAGCCGCGAGCGCAACGTGGTGAGCAGCTCCGAGGTCTGGTTGGCGTGGTCCTCGTCGCGCGAGGCCAGCCCGAGCAGCAGCGCGTCCGCCAGCACCTCGGCGCTGAGCATCTCGCCGGTGAAGTTGCTGGGGGAGTGCGTGGCCTGCAGAGCCACGGCCACGCGGTCGCCGAAGACGGGTGCGAGCGAGTCGGTGATCAGCAGCGTGTGGGCGCCGACCTCACGCGTGCGGTCGAGGAGCACCTCGATGTCGCCGAGCAGCCGGCTCGGCAGGAACAGCACCACGACGTCGCCCTCGCCGAGGCCGAGCAGGTCGTCGGCGAGGCGGAAGCCGGTGGCGCCGCTGGCACGGGCGCGGCGGCCCATCCGGCCCAGGCGCAGCGCGACGTACCCGGCGAGGAAACTCGACGGGCCGATGCCGAAGGCCAGCACCTCGCGCGCGCCGGCCAGCAGGTCCACGGCCTTCTCGAAGTCCTCCTCCGAAATGAGGCGCCAGGTCTCGGCCAGCCGCTCCGTCGCCTCGGTGAACACGCGCGCGAGCACGGTCGTGGGCTCGCCGGTGGGCTCGCCGATCTGGCGATGGCGCAGCTCGATCGACGGGCTGGTCTCGGTGACCACCTGCCGGGCGAGGTGCTGGCGCATGTCGGCCAGGCCGCTGTAGCCGAGCGTCTTGGCGGTGCGGACCACGGTGGCGTCGCTCGTGCCCGTGGCCGAGCCGATCTGCTCGGCGGTGGCGAAGATCGCCTCGCGTGCGTGGTGGCGCAGGTACTCGGCGACGGCGCGCTCGGCCCGCGACATCCCGGCGAGGCGGCCGGTGATCCGCTCGGTGAGCGAATCGCCGCCGTCGGCGGGGGTGGCGTCGTCGGGCATCGGATCACTCTCCTGTCGGCTCGCCTGCATCGTAGTGGTCCGCGGTGCCGTCGTGTGCGGGACCACAGTGGACGGTGTGGCGCGCGCCTGTGATCCGCGGCGCGGGTTGCCCTCCGGGAACGCGGTGGCTAGGGTTCAAGTTAGTCAGTTTTAGTGACTAATTCGACCCGAGGAGCTGACGATGTCGGTGATCGAGCTGACGACCTTCACGGTCCGTTCCGACCGGACGCGGGCGATGCTGGACGCCCGCCCCGGCATGGTGGAGGCCTTCCGCCGGGACCGGCGCGGGTTCGTGTCGGCACGCCTGGTGCGGGTGTCGGAGGACACCTGGCTGGACTTCGTCGAGTGGACCGACGACACGGCCTGGGACGCCTCGCGCGCGAAGGGTGCGAACCAGCCGGAGATCGCCGCGTTCTTCGCGACGCTCGATACTTTGGTGCGCTCCGAACGGGGCGTGCGCTATGACGACCCGGCGGGCGCGAGGGTCCGGACCATTGCCTATGGGCCTTCGCCGTCGCAGGTGGGGGAGCTGTACCTGCCTGAGGGAGCCGGGCCGTTCCCGGTGGTGGTGCTCGCCCACGGCGGGTTCTGGACGGCGCTGTACGACCGCCGCCAGATGACCCGTCTCGCCGACGACCTCCTCGCACGCGGATACGCGGTGTGGAACGTCGAGTACCGCCGCCTGGGCGAACCCGGCGGCGGCTGGCCGGGCACGTTCACCGACTTCGCCGCGGCAGTGGACGCCGTCGCCACCCTCGACCCCGCGCTCGACGTCTCGCGTGTCGTCCTCGTCGGCCACTCCACCGGCGGCCAGCTCTCCGCCTGGGCCGCCGGTCGCTCGGACCTGCCCGCCGGCGCACCGGGCGCAGACCCGAAGGTCACGCCCGGCGCTGTCGTGTCGCTCGCCGGCGTCCTGGACCTGCGCGGGGCGGCCCACGCCCGCCTCGGCCGCGAACTGGCCGACCCTGATCTGCCGGCCCCGGCCGGCGCCCCCGTCGAAGCGGATCCCGCGTACGTGCCGGCCGTCGCCGCACTCGCCGGCGACGGCCTGGTCCCGGCCCTCCTCGGCGGTACCCCGGCCACCGCCCCGGACCGCTACGCCCTCGCCACCCCGGCCGACACCGGCGTCCCCCTGCTGGTCGTGCACGGCGACGCGGACGAGATCATCCCGGCGGCCCAGGCGCGCAGCCCGTACGCCCAGGAGACGGTAAACGTCACGGGCGGCGGCCACTTCGAGGTGATCGACCCGGCGAACCCGTCGTGGGCGCGCGTGGTGGCGTGGCTGGAGGCGAAACTGGCCGGCTGATCGCAGGGGAGCTCGGCCGGGTGACCGGGGCCGGTCGCTACGCTGCCGGGCATGACCACCACTCGTCCGGCCTTGCGGGGGTTGCCCGGGTTCGTGCTCGTCATGCGGTTCTGCACGGAGCTGGCCCTGCTGGCGGGCCAGGCGGTCGCCGGGGCGCGGCTGGGTGGGGGTGTGCTGCTGGACGTCGTCGGCGGGGTGCTGTGGCCGGTGCTGGCCGGGGCGATCTGGGCGCTCGTCGTGGCCCCCAAGGCACCACGGCGGGCACCGGAGCCGACGCGGTTCATCCTGGAGTTCGCGTTGTTCGCGGCGGCGGCCGTGGCGCTGGCGGCGTCCGGCCTGCTGATCACCGGGATCGTGCTCGCTGTGGTCGGCGTGGCGACGGCGGTCGCGGTGCGGGTCTTCGCCAAGGACTCCTAGCCGGAAGCCCGGGTCGTGCCGCCTCAGTCGAGCCGGTCCAGGACGTCCAGATCGGCGCGGGTCAGCGAGTTCGTGGTGATCGCCAGCTCCGTCAGCAGGTTGTGGTTGAGCGAGTTCCCGATCGGCTCCGGCACCTCCGTGCGCTTGAGGCCGCGCACGCCCTGACCCGAGAGCCGCTCGCGCACGGCCGCGATCACGCGGTCGACCTTCCGCACGTCCCACTCGCCGTCCGGCTCCAGCGCGCCCATGATCTCGGCGACGTGGCCGCGGCTCATGGGCTGCGGCTGGACCTCCCGCCGAAGGTACTGCTGGCCGAGCACCGTGAGCACGAGCCGCTGGGCGGCGGTGAGGTCCCACTGCCGGCCGGGCAGCGTCGGGCCGGTGACGGGCATCGGCCGGTTGTGGTCGGGCGCGTTCACGCGGACCTCGAGCGGGTGCTTGCGCCCGCCCGAGCCGACCACGAGCAGCGTGGTGAAGCCCGCGGGCAGCGGCTCGGGCTCGTCGTCGGAGTGCAGCAGCCGCGTGGGAGAGAACTCGATCGGCGTGTGGCCGGAGTTGCTCAGCAGCCACCAGCCCCGCCGGTACGTCAGCGCGCCGTGCTCCCGGCTCACGCGCGGGTCGTCCTCGCCCACCTTGACACCGTCCGGCCCGGGCCGGCGCCCGAACGGCAGCCGGGCGTACTCGGCGGGCAGCACGACGGCCGTGCCCGCCAGGCCGCGGACCACGACGGCGCCTGGTGTCTCGGACGCGGGGTCGTCAGCGGGGAAGGAGGTCACCTCGGGTCCTCTCGAATCGGGGACCGGTCCCGTGGCAGGCCGGTACGGTGCGCGCATGGATCTTCGCACCACTGCCCGGGCGGCCGCCGCCCCCGTGGCCGCCGCGGCTCTGCTCGCCGCTCTCTCCGCGTGCGGGAGCGACGCCGCCCCCGTGGCACCGGCGCCGTCGGTGTCCGCGCCCACCTCTTCCTCTTCGGTCGCTCCGCCCTCGACATCGGTGCCCGACCGCGAGCCGCACACCCTCGTGCTCAACGCGACGGGCGAGGGCAAGCTGACGCAGATCAAGTACACGCTCGACGGCGAGACGAAGCAGACCGGCGCGGTGACCCTGCCGTGGCGCCAGTCGCTCACCGTGCCGGCCGACGGCAAACCGCACCAGTGGACGCTCGAGATCTCCTACGCGGGCGGCACCAAGGGCACCGTCGACATGTTCTCGATCGTCGACGGCAAGGAGAGCATCCACACGGGTGCGGGCAGCGCGGGTTCGCCCGGTTCGCACATCAGTGGCAGCGCGTCCGTCGGCGGGACCGTGCAGGGCTGAGGACCCGCGCTCACACCGGTCCGGCGTCGTGGGTCCACCAGTCGATCAGCGCGAACGGATCGTTGCCGCGGTGGGCGATCGTCTCGATGGTCGTCGCGTCGTCCGTCCACTTGAGCACGCGCTCGCCGCCGGGGTCCTCGGTCGCGCAGGAGAGCCGGCCCGTGCGCCCGCCGCGGGAGTACGGCCGGTCGCCCGAGAAGTCCTTCGGCAGGCTCGTGCACGCGGCGTCGCTGTCGCCGGTGCTGTTGAACACCTGCCGCATCGTCGCGGCGTCGGGCAGCTGGTAGTAGACCACCAGCCCGGCGCCGCTCGTCCGTCCACACGCGACAGCGGCGACCGCGGTCACCGCACCGAGGTCCTGCCACTTCTGATCCGCGGACGGGCGCACGCAGTTGAGCCGCGACTGCTGCGGCACGTGCTGCAGCAGCGCGCGCTCGGCGTCGGTCGGGAACGCCGGCGTGGCGTGGGAGTTCACCTCGCTCACGATCCGGCTCAGCGGCGCGAGGTGCCACTGCGCCCACCACCCGCCGACGGCGTCGGGCGAGGAACCCGTGACGTGGCCGATCATCGAGAACGCCTCGAGGCTCCAGTCCATCGCGACCGTGCCCTCGGGACCCGGGTGGCACAGCACCTGTCCGAGGTCCACGCTGAGCCAGTCGAACCGCGTCGTGCCGAGGAAAGCGCCGCCCGGGCACCCGCTCCCGCTGGGCGCCTTGGCCGCGCCGACGAGACCGGTGAACGCCGAGCGCAGCGCCGCTACGCCGGCGAACCGGAAGTACGAAACCTGACGCGCGCCCGTGCCCTGCGGTGTGCAGGTGATCCCCGCGACGGCACCGGCATACGCGTCGAGGTCCGCGGGTGTCGCGCGCCGGCACGCGGAGCCGGCGGCGACGTCGAGCACGACCTTTTCGTCCGCGGTGGGGAACGCGGCCGGCGCCCAGCCCGTCCAGCCGGCCCACGCCTTGCGCAGCGCGGCGTCGTCGGGTGCTTCGGCCCGCGTGACGGTGCGGGCCTTCTCGTCGGTCCAGACCACAGTGGCCGTGCCGTCGCGGTCCTGGCACAGCACGCGGCCGCGCGCGGGTCCGGTCGCGGGGTACCGGTGCTCGCCGCCCGTCGCGGTGGCGCAGTCGCCTTGGTTCGCGTCGACGCCCGCACGCGTGAGGGCCTCGGCGTACGCGGCGGTCATCTGCTGCGGGGTGGCGTAGAGCGCCGTCGTCGCCGCCTGCCCGGACGCGTCGTGGCACGTCACCGTGGCGGTCGCGCCCGCCGCGGGCTGGTTCGCCGCGGCGCAGCCGTCGCGCAGAGCGGTGGGTACGCGGGCCAGCGTCGAGTCCGCGGTGCCCGGCGAACCGCCGGTGGTGAACCACAGTACGAGCGACGCCACCACCACGAGCGCGGCGGCCGGGATGCCCACCACCTGCCACCGGCGCTTGCGGCGCCCGGCCCGTTCGGCCGCCTCGGTGGTGGCCACGAAGTCGTCGAGGAGTTCCGCGCACGTGCGGTGCCGCTTGGCCGGATCGCGGTCGAGGGCCCGGCGCAGCGCGGCGACGCCGGGGTGCGCGAAGTCGGCGTGGTGGTGCGGGGGACTGCCGGAGAGGCATTCGTAGAGCACGCACGCCAGCGCGTACACGTCGGCAGCCGCTCCGACCGGCCGGCCCTCGCGTTGCTCCGGGGCCGCGTAGTTCATCGTGCCGAGGAACCCGCCGGTCGCGGTGAGCCGCGTCAGGTCGAGGTTGCGTGCGATACCGAAATCGCACAGGTACACGCCACCGGTCGCGTCTTCGAGCAGGATGTTGCCCGGCTTCACGTCGCGGTGCACCAGGTTGCGGGCGTGCGCGGCGTCCAGCGCCGCGCCGACCCCGCGCCCGATCGCCACCGTCTGCTCGAACGACAGCACGCCGCGGCGGTGGATCAGCCGCGCGAGGTTCGTGCCGAGCACGAACTGCATCGCGAGGTACCCGAGGTGCCCGTCGGCGGAGAACCCGGCATCGTAGGACGCGACGATGTGCGGGTGGTCCAGGGCCAGCGCGATGCTCGTCTCACGCTCGAAGCGCCGGCGGAACCCCGGCTCCGCCATGAACTCCGGCCCGACGACCTTGAACGCGACCGGCCGCTGCGCCACGAGGTCGTAGGCCTCGAAGACCTCGCTCATGTTCGTTTTGGCGAGCTGGCGCAGCAGCCGGTAACGGGGCAGCCGGCCGGTGATGTCCGGCCGGTCGAGCGTCGGTGCTTCCGTCTCGTCCACTTCTTCGTCCCCCGAGGTGCGCCGACGGAGCTTAACCGGTGGCGCGCGAGTACCGCTCGGCCTGGCAGGTCGCGGCCGCGCGCCAGGGTTGCGTGCCGCGCGGCGGTGGATGAAACTCCGGACCATGCCGAGCCCGTTCAGCGCCGAAACCGGCGAAGCGATCCAGCACGCGCGTCAGCACTCCGTCGGTGACCTGCTGCGGCGCACGGCCGCGCGGTACCCGGGCAAGCTCGCCGTTGTCGACGGCGAGCGGCGGCTGAGCTTCGCGGAGTTCGACGCGGCCGTGAACCGCTGCGCCCACCGCCTCGCCGAGCGCGGTCTCGTCAAAGGCGACCGGCTTGCGCTGTTGAGCCACAACTGCCTGCAGTACGTCGTGCTGGCGTTCGCGACAGCCCGGCTCGGCGTGGTGCTCGTGCCCGTCAACTTCATGCTCGGCGCCGACGAGATCGCCTACATCCTCGGCCACGCCGGGGTGTCCGGGCTGATCACGGAAGACGCGCTGCTGGCCACCGGCGCCGCGGCGCTGGAGCGCGCCGGCCTCGGCGACGGGGTGCGTGGCCGGATCGGCGGCACCGCCGAGGACTGGGAGGACTGGGAGGATGCGGACGCCTGGATCGACGGCCCGGGCGACGAGACCGACCCCGGCGTGGCCGTCACCGACGACGACCCGCTGCGGCTGATGTACACCTCCGGGACCGAGTCGCGGCCGAAGGGCGTGCTGCTCTCGAGCCGTTCGCTGATCGCGCAGTACGTGTCGTGCGTGATCGACGGCGGCATGAGCGCGGACGACGTCGAGGTCCACTCCCTGCCGCTCTACCACTGCGCGCAGCTCGACTGCTTCTTCTCCGTGGACGTCTACCTCGGCGCCACCAGCGTGATCCTGCCCGGCCCGGACCCGGCCGCGCTGCTGGCGGCCGTCGAGCGCGAGCGCGCCACGAAGCTGTTCGCGCCGCCGACGGTGTGGATCTCGCTGCTGCGCCACCCGGCGTTCGACACCACCGATCTGTCCAGCCTGCGCAAGGGTTACTACGGCGCTTCGGCGATGCCGGTCGAGGTTCTGCGCGAGCTGGCCCGGCGGCTGCCCGACGTCGAGTTCTGGAACTTCTACGGCCAGACCGAGATGGCGCCGCTGGCCACGATCCTGCGCCCGCACGAGCAGCTGCCGAAGGCCGGTTCGGCGGGCCGGGCTTCGCTCAACGTCGAGACACGCATCGTCGACGAGGACGGCCGCGCGCTGCCGCCGGGGGAGATCGGCGAGATCGTGCACCGCAGCCCGCACGCGACGCTCGGCTACTACGAGGACGAGGAGAAGACGGCCGCCGCGTTCGCCGGCGGCTGGTTCCACTCCGGTGACCTCGGCGTGCTCGACGACGAGGGCTACCTGTCCGTGGTGGACCGCAAGAAGGACATGATCAAGACCGGCGGTGAGAACGTCGCGAGCCGCGAGGTGGAGGAAGCCCTCTACCGCCTGGACGGCGTCGCCGAGGTCGCCGTGTTCGGCGTCGCGCACCCGCGCTGGATCGAGGCGGTGACGGCGGCCGTCGTCCCGCGCGAGGGCGTGGAGCTGACCGCCGAGGCCGTGCTCGCCCACGCGCGCGAGCACCTGGCCGGCTACAAGTGCCCGAAATACGTGGTCTTCACCGACACGTTGCCGAAGAACCCGAGCGGGAAGATCGTGAAGCGCACCCTGCGCGACACCCACGCGGACCTCGCCTCGGGGGAGCAAGGCACTCAGTTGTCGGGTACTCAGTCGCCTGGTGCTGTCAGGTAGCGCTGGGCGACGGCCTTGTTGTAGCGGCTCAGCAGCGAGCCGAACGAGCGCAGATCCTCTTCGCTCCAGTCCCCGAGCAGCTCCGCGGACGCGTTGCGGCGGCGCGACTGCGTCACGCGCATGCGGTGACGGCCCTCCTCGGTCGGTGTGAGGATGCTGCGCCGGCGGTCGGCCGCCGACGGGCTGCGCTCGACGAGCCCTTTGCCGAGCAGCACCGAACCTTGCCTGCCGACGGTGGACGGGTCTAGACCGAGTGCCCCGGCGAGCGTTCCGACGTCCGCCGAGCCCAGTTCGTCCAAAGTGCGCAGCAGCAGGTACTCCGCTTGGTCCAGTTCGGCGTAAGCGTCGGTGCGCCGACGCAGCAGTTCGAAGTTGCGCACGAGCACCGCCGTGGCCAGTTCGAGCACGTCGAGTGTGTCGCCGGTCTCGGCGAGCCGATCCGCGAGCTTCGAGGCTGCGAAAGTCGGTTCGATCACTCGGACTCCAAACCCCTGTATGACACCGGTATTTATCGGTATCATACCGGTGATCACTCCGAACGCACGGGAAGGCGGGTTTTGTGCTGCCCACGGCCAGGGAGTTCCGGGACAGGGTCGTCGCTTCGGATCCGGGTCTCAACCGGTTGAGATCGGCCGGTTCCGCGACGATCGGCATGGCCAGTGCCCTGGGAGTCGAGTACCTCGTGGCGAAGCTCACGGGTGCCGACGCGATGGGCACGCTCACCTCGATGCTGCTCGGCGCGGTCGTCGGGATGATGGGCTCGATGGCGCTGGGCGACGGCGGAGCGTGGGTCAAGACCCGCACGGCGGCGTTCTTCCCGGTCGCGCTCGGCACGGGCATGACGCTCGGCGTGCTCGTCGGTGACAACGGCACCCTGATGCTCGTCGTGTTCGTGCTCGTGATGTTCACGTCGGTGTACGTCCGCAAGTTCGGCGGGCCCTTCTTCTTCTACGGCTTCATGGGCTGGATGGGCTACTTCTTCGCGGCGTTCCTGCACGCGACGTTCGCGACGCTCCCGGGCCTGCTGCTCGCGGTGGTCGTGGCGACGGTGTGGCTGCTGCTGCTCTTCCTGACCGTCTTCCGCACCAACACGACGAAAACGCTGCGCCGCGTGTTGCGCGCGTTCGACGCGCGTGGCCGGGCGGTGGCGCGCGCGTGCGCCGACCTGCTCGCCAACCGCGAGCCCAAGGAGGAGGCGCGGTTGCGCCGCCGCCTGCAACGGCGGCAGGCGCGCCTCGCCGACACAGCGCTGATGGTCGAGGGCTGGTCGGCTCAGCCGGGCGCGGTGCCGCGCGGGCGTTCGGCGGCTTCGCTGCGACGTCAGATGGTCGACGCGCACCACTTGCTCGACGAGCTCGCCACGGCCGCCGACTCGTTGGTGCGCAGCGGTTCGGGCCTTACCGTGCTCGCCGCCGAGGTGGCCGACCGCCTGGCCCGCCGCGACGACCGCGGCGCGAGCGAGGTCGCCTACCGGCTCGCGGGCCACGCCGAGGGCGCCGGCGGTGCCGCGGGCGGTTGGTGGCCCGCGCGGCACTTCGCGGCGGCAGCCCTGGAGGTCGTGGCGGTGTTCGACGCCGCGCCGAAGCCCGAGGAGATCGAGGCCGAACCGGAGGACGACTTCGCGCCGGCCGTCGGGCTCGCGTTCGGCAACCTGCCCGGCTCGCCCGCCGCGGCGGGCGACGTGCCGGCTCGGCAGTCGAAGTGGAACCCCTTGGCGCGGCTGGACTTCATCACGCGGCAGGCGGTGCAGAGCGCGGTCGCGGGCGGGCTCGCGATCCTCATCGGCAAGGAACTGTCCGACGCGCGGTACTACTGGGCGGTGCTGGCGGCGTTCTTCATGTTCACCGGCACGGCCACGCGCACCGAGACGTTCATCAAGGGCTTCAACCGTGTGCTCGGCACGCTGGTGGGGTTGTTCGCGTCGGTCGGGTTCGCGGAGCTGACCGCGGGCAACACCGCCGCCGTGCTGGTGACGATCTGCGGCGCGATGTTCTTCGGGTTCTACCTGATCCAGATCTCGTACGCGTACATGATCTTCTTCGTCACGATCATGGTCGGGCAGCTCTACAGCGTGCTCAACGAGTTCTCCGCGGGGCTGCTCGTACTGAGACTCGAGGAGACCGCGGCCGGCGCCGTGGCGGGGCTGGTCGTCGCGGTGCTGGTGATCCCACTGTCCACCCGGGACACCGTACGCAACGCGCGGAACAACCTGCTGACGGCCCTGGGCGACATCCTGAAGGCCGCGGCCGAGCGGCTGGAGCACGGCAAGGCCGTGGACCCGCAGCCCGATTTCGACGCCCTCGCGCGCGCCCTGGACCACCGCCGCTACCAGCTCGCGCTCGTCGCGCGGCCGCTGACCCGGCCCATCCTGGGCGGCACGGACTCGCCGAAGCTGCGGCACCGGCTCGCGCTCTACGCGGCGCTGGCCACGCACGGCCGCGCGCTCAGCGTCGCCGTCCGCTGGCCGGAAGGCGCGTACAGCGCACACCCGGAAGGCCCGGTCGCGGCGTGCACCGCGCTGGCGGCGGCCGTCGAGGAACTGGCCGCGACGCCGGTGGGCGAGCCTGCCAAGGCGGTGCGCGGTCCGCTGGCGAGCGCCGACGTGGCGTTGTTCGCGTACACGCCGGCGGCTCCGGGGGACCGGGCGAAGGATCCAGTGCTGCTGGCGTTGAGCCACCTGTACCTGGTGCTGCGCGATCTGACGGCCACCGGCCCGATGGAGCTGCGTCCGTCTCCGGCACTCGCGTCGCCGGGGCCGCGGCTCTACCGGCAGATCCGGGCCGGGTTGCCGCCGGTGCCGGCCCCCGTATCGGCCCCCGTGCCGACCCGGGAAAACTGACATCCGCGCACGAACCGTGCCCTTCGCGACCTTCCTCTGAGACCGCCGGCGCCCTTCGGACGGCGGAGGCGCTATCACTCTCCTACTGGGGATTTCCGGGAGGAGGGCTCCGATGGCCGCGGAAACGAGGCAGACCGTCCAGCTGTGCCGGTGCGTGTGTTCGGTACTGGGACACCACCATTCGGTGTGCGACGAGCTCGCCGTGCCGGGTGCCACGGTCGCGCTGGTGTCCGGCACCGACGTGCGGGCCGTGCCCGCGTGCCTCGGCTGCCACACCGCCGTGAACCGCCAACTGGCGCGCCGCTGAGGCTTCGCGGGGGACTACGCTTTCCGGGTGGCGCGACGGAAGAACCCTGCGGTGGACCTGCCCGAGCACCCGAGGCTGACCCTGCCGCCGCGCACCATCCTGCGCGACAGCGTGTACGAGGCACTCAAGGCGATGCTCATGGATCTCGACGTCGCTCCCGGCAGCCGCCTGTCGATCGACGGCATCGCCCGCCGCCTCGACGTCTCGCCGACCCCCGTGCGCGAGGCCCTCACCAAACTCGAGTCCGACGGCCTCGTCGCGACCCGGCCCAACGCCGGCTACGTCGTCGCGCCCGTCCTCGACGAGACCGAGCTGGACCACCTCTTCGACGTTCGTGTCCTCCTGGAGCCCGAGGCCGCCCGCCTCGCAGCGGGCGCCGCCTCGAAGGCCGAGGTGTCTTCCCTGCGCTCCGCCTGCGCGGCCATGTCCGCCCACCCCGCCGGCGAGGACTACCACGCCTATCGCGACTTCGCCGTCCTCGACGCGCGCCTCCACCGCGTCATCGCGGAGGCCTCGGGCAACCCTCTCATCGCCGACGCCCTCGCCCGCCTCCACACCCACACCCACGGCTACCGCCTGTACTTCCGAGTGGGCATCGCCGCCGAGACGACGCGCGAACACGCTGCCATCGTCGAGGCGATCGCCTTGCACGACGGCCCCTCCGCGGCGGCCGCGATGCGGACGCACCTGGACCGTTCGCGGGTCCGGCTGCACAGCGCCGACGACGGCGGGCCCGGCCGGTCCGAAGAGGACTGATCGGGGCTGTGCACGGGCACTGATTCGCTTTGCACGACGGCCGCGCGGCCCAGGCCACCGCCACGAGCACCGGCCGCTCGCGGTCGGCGGGGCGGCGGTTGCTCAAGCAGCGCGGCCGGGTCTGACCGCGCCGGCGGGGTCGCCGGCCGGCTGGCGTTCGCCTGAAGCGAGGTCGCCGCGACCCAGTCGTGGTGTTCAGCCGTCTCGACCGTTCGCGCCCGGAGGCGCGACCGGTCCTCAGGCGACGGGCGCGAGATTGCTCATGGCGCGCTTCGCGTCGGGCCCGGCAGGGGGAGCCGCCTGACCGCACCGGATTTCGGTAGCCGGCGACCGGTCGTGCGCTGCTAGGTTCGTGGGAGTCGCCCGGGCCCGCATTGGTTCGGGCCTTACCTTCCCCCGGCGACGAGGGCCTCGGGTCGCGTGGCGATCGTGGTTCGCCCCGTCGGGTGGCGTGAAGGAATGTCGATGTCGGGCGCCGGTCGTTATCGGTCGCTGTTGTGCACGCGGGGTGCGGCTGCGTTCTTCGTGGCAGCCGCGGTGGGGCGCGTGGGGATTGCCATGACGGGGCTCGGCCTGGTGTGGCTGGTGCATGCGCGCACCGGGTCGTACGGCACGGCCGGGCTCGCCGGGGGCGGGTTCGCTCTTGCCGAGGCGTTGTGGGGGCCGCAGGTCGCCCGGCTCGTCGACGCGCTCGGGCAGACGCGCGTGCTGCCGTGCTGTCTCGTCGTGCACGGCGGCGCGATCGCCGTGGTGCTGGGGTCCTCCAGCGTGGCGGCGGAGGTCGTAGCCGCGAGTTGTGCCGGTGCGGTCGTGCCGCAGCTCGGTGCGCTCTCCGGGGCACGGTGGGCGTACCTGTTGCGAGAGCGGACCGAAGAGCTGCCCACCGCCTTCTCACTGGAGTCGCTGGCCAACGCCACCGCGTTCCTCCTCGGGCCGGTGCTGGTCACCTCGTTCGGCGCGGCCGGTGACGAGACGTTGGCCACCGCCGTCGCGGCGAGCCTGATTCTCGGCGGGGGAGCGGTGCTGGCCGGCCGGCACCGCACGGCACCCAAGCCCGCGAAGACCCTCCACACAGGACAAACCCTGCTTCGCCCGGCCTTCGCCCGGATCGCCCTGATGAATCTGGCCCTCGGCATGTACTTCGGCACCACGCAGGTCTCGGTGAGCGCCTTCGCCCTCGATCACGGCGCCCCGGCCGCACCGATCGTCGCCGTGGCCGGCGTCAGTGGGCTGCTGTCCGGCTGGATCTACGGACTGCGCCACCACCGCACCCCCGCCCGGCGCCGGCTCCTCAGAACCAGCGCCTACCTCACCGGTGCATCGGTGTTGCTTCCCCTCGCCCCCAACGCACTCTGGCTCGCCGCCGCCCTCGCCCTCACCGAGGCGGCGATCCCGCCCGCACTCGTCCTGCTGAACGTCGAGACCGAGAAGTCCGTGCACCCCGCAGCGCTCACCCAGGCGTTCACCTGGAACAACTCCGCCGGCGCAGCCGGTTCTGCTCTCGCGGCCTCCCTCGCCGGACGAGTGGCGGACGGTGGGGGCGCCACCGCCGCACTGGCGCTGGCGCTGGTCCCCGCGGCCGGTCTCCTCGCGTTGGTCAGGCCACCCGGCGATCGTCCATCGCGTCGCGGTTCCACGGGATGCCCAGGCCCGGCGTCTCCGGGGCGACGGCGTGCCCGTCGGAGATCGTCATCTCGCCCGTCGTGATGGCGCGCAGCTGCGGGATGTGCTCGACGTAGCGGCCGTGGGGAATCGCGGCGGTCAGGCTGACGTGCAGCTCCATCAGGAAGTGCGGGCACACCTGGACGTTGAACGCCTCCGCCAGGTGCGCGACCTTGAGCCACGGCGTGATCCCGCCGACGCGCGCGACGTCGACCTGCACGATCGAGGCCGCACCACGGTGGAGGTAGTCGCGGAACTGCGCCACGGAGTAAAGGGACTCCCCGACGGCGACGGGGATCGGCGTGGCCGCGGCCAACCGGGCGTGACCGGCGACGTCGTCGGCGGGCAGGGGCTCCTCGAACCAGAGCAGGTCCACCGCCTCGAACGCCTTCGTCCGCCGGATCGCCTCCGCCGCGGTGAGGGACTGGTTGGCGTCCACCATCAGGTCGAACCGCGGCCCGACGGCCTCGCGCACGGCCCTGAGCCGCTCGAGGTCCTCGTGGGCGGTGGGCTTGCCGACCTTCACCTTCACCCCGCCCCACCCCGCGGCCGCGGATTTCCGCGCCCGCGACGAGTTCGTCGGTGCTCAGGTGCAGCCAGCCGCCTTCGGTGTCGTAGAGCGGCACGCGTGGGGCGAACCCGCCGGCGACCCGCCACAGCGGCTCGTCCGCGCGCCGGCACTTCAGGTCCCACAACGCCGTGTCCACCGCCGCGAGGGCCAGCGACGTGATCGCGCCGACGGTGGTGGCCCGCGTCGAGGCGAACAGGTCGTGCCAGACCGCCTCGATCCGGCGCGAGTCCTGGCCGATCAGCCGGGGCAGCAGGTGGTCGCAAAGCAGCGCGAGCACGGCCGTGCCGCCGGTGCCGATCGTGTAGGAGTAGCCGAGCCCGGTGCCGCCGTCGGCGGTGGTCAGCTCGACGAACACCGTCTCCTGCTTGAGGAACGCCTGCACGGCGTCGGTGCGCTCCTGCTCCACCTCGAGATCGACGAGAAACGCCTCGGCCTTCACGACCACAGCCACGCGGTCCTCCTCGCTGACTCGGCAGGGACAGTGCACGATCCTATAGGAAAGTGCACCGATGAGTTTCCGTGCCCGCGCCGGTCGGTACGGGAAACGACCACGGAGGTGTGGAATGGGCAAGCTGCTCTACTCGGCGGCGATGTCGCTCGACGGGTTCATCGCGGGGCCGGGCGGCGACATGCAGTGGGTGAAGGAGTTCTTCGGCCCCAACCCCGAGATCGACCGGCTGGTGGCGGACATCGGCGCGCTGCTCGTCGGGCGCCGCACGTATGGCGGCGACGATCCGTACCGCGACACGGAAGCCGAGGGCAAGGCCTTCGGCGGCGCCTGGGAAGGGCCGCAGTTCGTGCTGACGCACCGGCCCGCCGAGCCGGCGCCCGACGTGACGTTCGTCGACGACCTGCGCCGCGGTGTCGAGCTGGCGAAGGCGGCCGCGGGGCAGAAGTACGTGAACGTCCTCGGCGCCACCGTCGCGCGGGCGTGCCTCGATGCGGGGCTGCTCGACGAGGTCCTCGTGTCGGTTTTGCCCGTGCTGCTGGGCGACGGGGTGCGGCTGTTCGACCGGCCCGGCGGCGATCCGGTGCGCCTCGAACGGAAGTCGCAGACCGAAGCACCGCTCGCGACGAACCTGTGGCTACGCGTCGTGCGCTGACGAGATCAGGCCGGTGAGGACGGCTTCGGTGAGGTGGCGCAGCCGCGGCGTGAACTCGACGACGCCGTGGCCCAGCCGCGGGTCCTCCCGGTAGAGCTGCGCGAGCGTCTCGGGCGGGTGCGAGATCTGCCAGAACGAGGCGGCCAGTGACGTCACGGCGCCGACGACGTGGCGTCCGCCCGCCGCACCCAGCCCCGGAAGTGTCCGGGTCAGGAGGGCGGCGATGTCCTTGACGGCTTCCAGTGCGGACAGCTTGAACGCGCGCACCGACTCGAGCGACACGTGCCGTTCGAGGGTGAGCGCCGCGTGGGCGAGGAGGTCGCAGAAGAGCGGTCGTTCGTCGAGCGTGCGCGCGATGACGCCGGCGACCTCGGCCGGTGACGCGCCGGTGGTCTCGTCCAGTGCCGCGTGCAGCCCGGCTGCCCAATCACGCCAGCCCTCGGCGGTGAGGTGGAGGTAGATCTCTTCGCGGGTCTCGAAGTAGCGCAGCAGTGCGGACTTGTGCACGCCGACTTCGCCGGCGATGTCCCCGAGTGTCACGGCCCGCACGCCGTCGCGGGTCGCGAGCAGCCGTGCCGCGGCGAGGATCGCCTCGCGCCGCTGCTCTTTGTGCTCGGGGCGCCGCGCCCGCTGGAAGTCGGAGGTGACCACTCGCACAGGTTACCGCAACGCCGTTGTGTTGTTAAGAGAACGTCGTTGCGCTAACTTGGCGATGCGGGGAGCCTCCCCGCTCGAGGCGAGAGGGATCGAACGATGAGCAAGGTGTGGCTGGTCACGGGTGGTTCGCGCGGTCTGGGCCGGGCGGTGGTGGAAGAGGTGCTGGCGGCAGGCAACGACGTCGTGGCGACGGCGCGCAACGTCGACTCCCTGAAGGACCTCGACGAGCGTTACGGCGATCACCTGCTGCGTCACCCCCTGGACGTGACCGACCCGGCGCAGGCCGAGGCGGCCGTCGCGGCGGCCGTGGAGCGGTTCGGGCGGCTCGACGTGGTGGTGAACAACGCGGGCTACGCCAACCTGGCCTCGGTCGAGGAGGTCGACCTGGCCGACTTCCGCGCGCAGGTCGAGGCGGTGTTCTTCGGGACTGTGCACGTGACCAAGGCGGCGCTGCCGGTGTTCCTGGCGCAGCACTCGGGGCACTTCATCCAGGTCACGTCGATCGGTGGCCGGGGGACCGCGCCCGGCATTTCCGCTTACCAGAGCGCGAAGTTCGCGACGGAGGGCTTCTCCGGTGTGCTCAACGACGAGGTATCGGGCCTGGGGATCAAGGTCACCATGGCCGAGCCGGGCCTGATGCGCACGGACTGGTCCGGACCGTCGATGGAGGTCCGGCCCTACAAGCCGGAGTACGAGCCCACGATGGGCCCGCTGATCGAGCACCTGCGGAGCAAGCGGGGCATCGAGCCGATCGACCCGGCCGCGGTCGCGCGGGTGTTCCTCCAGGTCGTGGAGATGGCCGAGCCGCCGCTGCACCTCGTGCTCGGCAGCGACGCCGTGACCATGGTGCGGGCCGGGATGACGAAGCTGATGGCGGAGGACGAGCGCTGGGCCGAGCTCGGCCGGTCCGTCGACTTCGCGAGCTGAGCAGCGCCGAACCGAGCTTCGCGGGGGTTCGAGCGGAGGCGAATCGGGGCAAAACCGGGACACCACGGCGGTAGGTTGGCCCGCAAGGAGGACGTCATGGCTCGTTACGGCACCCAGTTCGGCCCGGACCTCACCTTCCTCGGCGTAGCGCGCTGCGATTGGGCCGATCCCGCCACCTACGCGGGCGCCGACGTCGTGATCCTCGGCGCGCCGTTCGACGGCGGCACCTCGCACCGCGCGGGCACCCGGTTCGGCCCGCAGTACATCCGGCAGAGCTGTTATCTCCCGGCCGACGGTTCGCGCCCGTCGCTCGCCCTGCGGGTGGACGCGTTGCGGGACCTGAAGGTCTTCGACGCCGGCGATGTCGAGATGTACTCGGGCGACGCCGAACGTTCGGTGCGCTCGCTGCAGGAAGCGGTGTACGCGGTTACTGCCACGGGCGCGATCCCGCTGGTGCTCGGCGGGGACCACACGATCGCGTGGCCGGACGCGGCCGGGGTGGCGCAGCACCTCGGCCAGGGGCGGGTGTCGATGGTGCACTTCGACGCGCACGCCGACACCGGCGACATCGCGTTCGGCTCGCTCGTGGGCCACGGCCAGCCGATGCGCCGGCTGATCGAGTCGGGTGCGGTGCGCGGCGACCGGTTCCTGCAGCTCGGCCTGCGCGGCTACTGGCCCGGCCAGGAGACGCTCGACTGGATGGCCGCGCAGGGCATGCGGTCCTACGAGATGACCGAGATCGTCGCGCGGGGGCTCGAACAGTGCCTCACCGAGGCGTTCGGGATCGCCACCGACGAGTGCGACGGCGTGTTCCTCTCGGTGGACATCGACGTGTGCGACCCCGGCCACGCGCCGGGCACGGGCACGCCCGAGCCGGGTGGGCTCACCGCCCGGCAGCTGCTGGATTCCGTGCGGCGCATCGCGTACGAGCTGCCGGTGGTGGGCGTCGACGTGGTCGAGGTGTCGCCGCCCTACGACCACGCGGACATCACGTCCTTCCTCGCGAACCGGGTGGTGCTGGAAGCGTTGTCGGGCATCGCGCGCCGGCGCCGCGACCACGCCGAGGGCACGGTGTGGGACCCCACTCGGCCGCTGCTGGCCGATCGGCCCGACCGGCGTCCGTGACGGGTCCGGTGACCCGAACGCGCGACGTTTTCCGCCCGTGCGGCCGATGCCGCGTGCCCCGCGCGCCCCTACGGTGGTGAGTCCTCGGAGTGGGGAGGACACGTGGCCAAGTCGGTCGAGGAGATCCTGGCGAACGTCGACCTGTACGCCGAAGACCAGCGCGAGAACCTGCTGGCGGCGGCCGCGGCCGCCAGAAGCGGTTGTCCCGTCCCGCACACCGACGCCGACGGCGGCTACCACCTGCTCACCCGGTACGAGGACGTGCGGGCGGTCTGCGCCGCGCCGGAGCTGTTCAGCTCGGCGCAGCCCGCGATCCGCGGCGTGCCGGTGCGGGTGATCCCGATCGACACGGACCCGCCCGGCCACCGTGAGTACCGGCGGATCCTCAACCCGTTCTTCACCCGCGCCGCTCTCGCGCGGTACGAGCCGCAGCTGCGTGAGCTCGCGCGCACGGCGATCGAGTCCTTTGTGGACCGCGGCGCGTGCGATATCGTGGGCGACTTCGCGATCCCGTTCAGCGCCGGCTCGCTCGCACGGATCGTCTTCGCGACGGACAACCGCGACCTCGTGGACCGCGGGGTGGCGGCCGCCAAGGAGGCCGCGGTGACCAGCAGTCCCGAGGCGTTCCAGACACTCGCGGGCCTGGCGATGGAGGCCCTGGCCGAAGCCGAAGCGAAGCCGGACGACGGCGAGGCCGGCGTGCTGCGCGCCCTCGTCACCGCGACGATCGACGGCCGGGCGCTCACCCTCGAGGAACGGCTCGGCATGGTGACCACGCTGTTCCTCGGCGGCCTCGACACCACGCGCGGGGTGATCGCGAACATCGCCTATCACCTGGCTACCCGCGACGACGTCGAGCCGATCCTGCGCGATCCCGGCGGCTGGCAGCGGGAGCTGGAGGAGTTCCTGCGGCTCGAGACCACCGTCGCGTTCATGGCGCGCACGGCCACCCAGGACACCGAGATCGGGGACACGCCGGTGAAGGCGGGGGAGCGCGTCGCCGTGTTCTTCGCCGCGGCCAACCGCGATCCGGCGCGGTTCGAGCGGCCCGACGAGCTGGTATCCGACCGTCCGAACGTGCCGCACGTGTCGTTCGGCTTCGGCATCCACCGTTGCCTGGGCCTGCACTTCGCGCGTATTCAGCTGGCGGTGGCGTTCGAGGAGCTGCTGGCCCGGACCACACGGTTCAGCCTCGCCCCGGGTGCGGAGATCCGGCGGCAGGTCGGGCTCAGCCTGGGTAGTCCGTACCGGCTGGACGTGACGTTCGACCGCGCCTGACTCACGCGGGTTCGAAGCCGGCGATCGCCTTCGTGACCGCCTCCCCCATGGCGGGGCTGCCGGTGTGGCCGGAGTCGTCGATCACCACGAGGTCGGCGGACGGCCAGGCCTGCACGAGGTTCCACGCCGCCCGCAGCGGCACACTCAGGTCGAGCCGGCCCTGGACGAACACGGCGGGGATGTCGTGGAGGCGGTGGACGTTCCCCAGGATCTCGCCGGCTTCCAGCCACGCGTGGTGGCCGTAGTAGTGCGCGCACATGCGGGCGAGCGTGATGAGCTCTTCCTCCGGGCGATCGCTGTACTGGCCGGGTTTGCCCTTGATCTCGTGCGCGATCACGGCGTCTTCCCAGGCGCACCAGTCGCGCGCGGCCTTCAGCTGCGCCGCTCGGTCGGGCGAAGCGAGCAAACGGGAGTACGCGGCGAGCAGATCACCGTCGCGTTCGGCCTCGGGTGCGCCGGCGCGAAAGGCCTCCCACTCGCGGGGCAGCAGCCGCCCGAGGCCGCGGTAGAGCCAGTCGACCTCGTCGGGAGTGCTGGTGAAGGCGGCGATCAGAACCAGATCCGAAACGCGTTCGGGGTGGCGCTCGGCGTAGGCGAGCATGAGCGTCGCGCCCCAGGAGCCGCCGTACAGCATCCATTTCTCGACGCCGAGGTGCTCACGCAGGCGTTCCATGTCGGCGATCAGGTGATGGGTGGTGTTGTGCTCCAGGCTCACCGCCGGGTCCGCGATGTTCGGTACGCTTTCGCCGCAGCCGCGCTGGTCGAACAGGATGATGCGGAACTTCTCCGGGTCGAACCCCTTACGGCTGTTGCGTGTCCCGCCCGCGCCGGGGCCGCCGTGCACGCACACCACCGGTTTGCCGTCGGGGTTGCCGCTGGTCTCCCAGTAGATCCGGTTGCCGTCGCCGACGTCGAGCAGGCCGTGCGCATACGGTTCGAGCGGCGGGAACGGGGCCATGGCGGGATCCTCCAGGGTGTCGGTGGCCCGGGAAGACTACTGATCGGACTTGGCGGGGACACCTCGTTTTCCCGCCGCCCGCGAAGCGCTCAGGTCCGCCGGCACGTCTCGGCGGTCGCCTCGGCGTGCGTTTCCAGCTCGCCGGTTGAGGTCACTACACATTCGATATTTACATGATTAATCGACATCGTTACCGTTTCCTGAATGGACCACATCGTCACCGCGGTATCCGCGGAACTGATTCCGGCGCTCGTGTCCTCGGTGGACGCGTTGTTCCGCGAGGACGGCGGCCGCCACGACGACC
This sequence comes from Amycolatopsis sp. NPDC051372, assembly GCF_040682095.1. Classification (NCBI taxonomy): domain Bacteria; kingdom Bacillati; phylum Actinomycetota; class Actinomycetes; order Pseudonocardiales; family Pseudonocardiaceae; genus Amycolatopsis; species Amycolatopsis sp. NPDC051372. The sequence goes on along the minus strand of NZ_JBFBAF010000012.1, from coordinate 108,901 downwards.
GGATGGACCTCGCCTGGCCGCGGCGCGAAGGCTCCGCCTACTACACCGCGCTGCTGACCGACGAGGACGCGCTTTGCCTTGTCGCACAGGGAGAACACGGCGTCGCCGGGCACCTCGTCGGCCGGCTCCGGCGGCACGACTCGTTGCGCCCCGGTGCCGTCACGGCGATTCTCGAAAGCATGCGAGTCGCCGCTGAGAAACGCCGAACCGGGATGGGCACCGCGCTCGTCGAGCGATTCGACGAATGGGCGAGAAACAACGGTGCGGACCGATTCGAGGTAACCGCCTATGCCGCCAACACCGACGCCCTCGCGTTCTACCACCGGCACGGCTTCCGCGAGTTCGAGCTCACCCTCCGGCGCTGATCACCCCGTGGAGATGTCCAGCACTGCCTTGCCGTCGAGGACACCGGAGAGGCGGACGGTCACCATGTGGCCCGCCGTGCCGAAGGATCCGCTGCCACCGACACCGAAGCTCATCTCGCCGGAGGCCTGGAGAATGCGGACGCCGCTCGAGGTGACGGACGCGGTGAACGTCATGCCGCTCGCGGTGATGTCGGCCTGGCCGGTCACGAGGACCTGGCACTTGCCGCCGGCGCACGCGCCCAGATCGGTGCCGTTGGCGGCGGGCGGCAGCGTCGGGGGCGGTGAGCCGAGCGGGCGGCACTGCGGGGCGACGTCGTGAGAGTGGGCCAGCACCGGGTTCGCGGCCGCGATCGTGGGCAGGTCGGGCGTGGGCAGGGCGATCGTCGCCAGCACCCCGATGATCTGCTGCGCCTGTGGTTTCAGCTGCTCGACGGGCTGGAAGTCCAGGTCGGGCATCCGAGAATCGCTCGACGGCAGTTTCGGTACCACCGCGCGCAGCGAGGCGAGCAGGCTGTCGTGGTACTTGTCCGCCGCGGGGATGCCCGAGGGTGTGACGGTGCCCAGCGTCTCGACCAGCTGGGCGACGCCGGAGCCGGCCGAAGAGATGAAGCTGCTCAGGTCGAAGCCGCTGAGGCGGGCGTAACGCGGATCGGTGATGACGAGGTCTTCGATTTTCTGCGCCTTCAGAGCCGCGGTGGCGGTGACCGCGCCGCACATCGTGTCCGCCCACGCCACGAGCGGGCGCGTCGGCGCGGCGTCGTCCACGGGACCGAACTGCTGCAGGGGCGCGCAGGCGGACGCGACGTTGTACGACGCGTTGAGCTTCGCGTCGCCGCGCACCGCCGTCGTCAGGTCGGCGGCCGCCGGCTTCAGCGCGGCGACGGCGGTGGCGAGCTCGCGGGCCTGCGCCAGCGTCGGCTGCGCGGTGGTCTCCGGGGGCGCCTTCTTGGTCACGTCGTCGAGTGACTTGCGCAGCTGCGTGACGAAGGCGTCCGCGGCCTTGACGCCCGACGGCGGCATGGACTTCAGTCCCGACCCGGCCTGGCCGATCCGCCCCGTGATGCCGCTGACGTAGGAGCTGATCTCCGAGGCGAGGAAGTCGGCCTGCGACGGGTCGGCCGCGGTGTGGTTCACCTCGTCGATCCCGGCCTGCAGGCCCTGCAGCGCCTGCACGCTCGTGCACACCGTCTGCGACCACGCCACGAGCGCCCGGGCGGCGGCGGGCACCGGGGGCAACGGCGGGGGCAGCGCGTGCCCGCCCGTGGTGCACCCGGCCGCGGCCAGCGCGAACGCTCCCAGCACGACCGCCGACCGAACCCGCATCTCCGACTCCCTTTCCCCGGTGGGCGCAGACTAGGCCGGCCCCTCCGGGAGGGGTCCCCGACGATCGGGGGACTCCACTGTGGACGGTTCCGGATCAGGCGGGGGCCAGCACGTAGCCGACCCCGGGCACGGCCTGGATCAGCGGCGGGTCGCCCAGCTTGCCGCGCAGCCGGCTGATCCGCCCGGGCAGCACGGTGGAGTCCGGGTGGTCCATCGCGTCCCAGCCGTGGTCGAGCAGGTCGGTGTGGCTGACCGGCGTGCCCTGGCGCGCGGGTCGACCTGGCGCCGCCGCAGGACCTGGGCGACGAGATCGCGCCGACCTGGACCAGCTCGCGTGAGCTGGACTTCGCGGTGGTCGTGTCGGGTGAAGGCGAGCCGAACCGCGTGGTGCTCGCGAAGCGCGTGCTGACGATGAGGGTGCCGGTGGCCCCGGAGGCGCAGGTACTGCTTCCAGATCCAGGGCACGGACGGTGTCGAGGTGTACTTCAGCCGGCCCATGCCGGTGCGCGGGGCCGTGTGTCACCCGTGAAATTCCGTCACCCTGGGTGAGCAAGTGGGGGCGGGTTTACCCGATCGGGCGGAGGTTCATAGGATCTTGCCGCCGGTCGTGCCGCGGGCTCGCGGTCCCGGCGGTGTGGAGGTCTGGATGGCAGACACGGGGCCCGGCGCAGGTCGCGATGAGCTCGACTCGGTCGCGAAGCTGGTGAGCCTGTCGGAGACGGCGCCGATGCCGCGCATCGACGGCGAGCGGCCACCGCTGGTCAAGCGGCCGAAGCCCGAGCCCGATCCGAGCGGGCTGTACCCCGAGCCCGCCACCGCGCCGCGCACCTCGGGCGAGGGCCCGGTCACGAAAACGCAGTCGATCGCCGGCGAGCTGCCGCTGGGGCTCGACGCGATGTTCGCCGCCTCGGGGCCCGAGCACGAAACCGAACGGACGCAGACCTCGCCGCCCGTGGCGAACCGGCGCAATACGCGGTACGTGGTGATCGCCGGCGCGGTGGTCGTCGCGCTGGCCGGGCTCGGCACGTGGGCGCTGTGGCCCGCGCCGGAAAGCGGCTCGGCCGGTCGGCCCGCGGAAGTGCCGGTCGCGCCGTCGAAGCCCTCGTCGGCGCCGCCGGCGGTCACCACCATGACGGCGAGCCCGACGCTGCCGACGGCGACCGACCAGGTGGACCACACCACCGTGCGCACCACCGAGGGGCAGAAGTCCTCGCGGCAGCCGGCCGGCGAGCACCCGAGCGCGCCGCACGGGACGTCGGCAGGCACGACGTCGGGGGACCTCTGGAGCTCGGCCGTGAGCTCGTACCTCCAGGACTGGAGCAGCCGCCACCAGCAGCCACCGAGCCGCCACCGCGGCTGACGGGCGCGGAAGGCGCAGGTAGCACCGATTTCCGCGCCCGACGTGCAGCTGAACGGACGACCTCACGTAACCGGAGGGGGTCAAGGTACTACTCTGAGTGGGTCAAAGCCGCCCCCGAGCCGCCTTGCGAGGTGCCCATGCCCAGCGCTCCGCCGTCCACGCTGTCGCCCAGCCAGGTTCCCGTGGGGGTCGACCCGAACCGGCCGAGCATCGCGCGGATCTACGACGGCTTCCTCGGCGGCAACCATTACTACGAGGTCGACCGCGCGGTCATGGATAAGATCAGCAAGGCCGTCCCCGAGGCCGTGCACATCGCGCGCGGCAACCGCGGTTTCCACAACCGCGCGCTGCGGATGCTGGCCAACCAGACGGGCATCCGCCAGTTCCTCGACTGCGGTTCCGGCCTGCCGACCGCCGAGAACACCCACCAGATCGTGCAGCGCGCCCACCGCGACGCGCACGTGGTCTACGTCGACAACGACCCGGTGGTGCTCGCCCATGGCCGCGCGCTGCTGGCCGAGAACGAGTACACGCACATGGTCGACGCCGACATCTTCCGGCCGGAACTGGTGCTGGAGAACAAGACCGTGCGCGAGTACATCGACTTCTCGCAGCCGCTGGGCCTCCTGCACATCGGCACCATCCACCACTTCGAGGGCGACGGCGCTGTCGAGGTGATGCGCCAGTACATCGACGCCCTCGCACCGGGTTCGTTCGTGGCGCTCGCGCACTTCTACGACCCCGAGGTGCCGGAGCTGACCGCCGTCGCGAAGCGGATCGAGGAGATCCTCGTGTCCGGCCCGCTCGGCGCCGGCCGCTTCCGAACACGCGCGGAGATCGAAGGGATGCTGCCGGGCCTGGAACTGCTGCCGCCCAACGCGACCAGCGGCCCCGGCATGTCCGTCTGCGACGAGTGGTGGCCGGACGGCCCGCGGCTCACCCCGCTCAGCGACTCGGCGAAGTGCGTCGCGGGGGTCGTCGGCCGCAAGGCGTGAGCTGACCTTTCCGGAGATCCCCGGCACCCGCGTGGTGCCGGGGATTTTTCTTGCCTGGCAACGGGTTCAGGTCGGCAACGCGCGTGGCGCCGTGGCGAGCACGTGCTTGCGGAACGTCTCGCTCGCCGGCGGGAGCACCCGTCCGGCGAGCTGGGCCAGACCGATGTCTCTTGCCGCGGGTACGTCCGTGACGCGCAGGTGCGGGGTCGTCGGCGCGGTCGCCGCGGGCGGGAAGGTCGCGGTGTGGGGGAGCGGCAGCAGGGACACGCCGAGCCCCGCCGTGACGAGCCCGCGCAGGGTCTCCACCTCCTCGCCCTCGAACCCGACGCGCGGCGTGAACCCGGCCTGCGCGCACAGCTGTTCGGTGGTCTCGCGCAGCGCGTATCCCCGGCGCAGCAGGATGAACGACTCCTCGGCGACGTCGGCCAGGCGGGCCTGCTTGCGGCGTGCGAGGCGGTGTTTCGGCGGCACGGCCAGCAGCAGCGGTTCCTCCAGCAGCCGGACCCAGTGGATCAGCGGGTCACCCGGGTCGCCGCTGGTGAGCACGAGGTCCGCCGTGCCGTCGAGCAGTTCGCGCGCCAGGCCTTCCTCGCCGTGCTGACGCAGCTCGAACCGTGCCCTGGGGTGCGCGGCGCGGTAGCTGCTCACCACCGGCGGCACGAGCCAGGTGCCGAACGTGTGCAGGAACGCCAGCGGAATCACGCCGGACTCGGGATCGACGGCTTCGGCGACGGCGCGCAGACCCTCGTCGTAGCGCTCCAGGATCGCGTCGACGTGGGTCGCGAAGGCGTGGCCCGCGGGCGTGAGCCGCAGCGCGCGGCCCGAACGCTGGAACAGGGCGGCGCCGGCCTCGCGCTCGATCCGGTGCAGCGCACGGGAAAGCGCGGGCTGGGTGAGCCGCGCGCGGGCCGCCGTGTCGGTCACCGTCGCCCCGCGGGTCACCTCCCGGAAGAGTCGCAGCACGTGCAGATCCATGCCATACATACTGCCACGGCATGGAATCGAGGAGAAAGAGGCATTGGACGCATACCGGCAGGCAGCACATGCTGGAGGCAGGTTTTCCGAGAGAGGAGCGTGGCTCATGGCCACTGTGGCCGAACAGCTCGTGCGGACCCTGCGCGATGCCGGTGTTGAACGGATCTACGGCATCGTCGGCGACAGCCTGAACCCGATCGTCGACGCGGTGCGCCGCACCGACGGCATCGAGTGGGTCCACGTGCGCCACGAAGAAGCGGCGGCGTTCGCGGCCGCGGCCGAAGCCCAGGTGACGGGAAAGCTCGCCGTGTGCGCGGGCAGTTGCGGCCCGGGCAACCTGCACCTGATCAACGGGCTTTTCGACGCCCACCGCAGCGGCGCGCCGGTGCTGGCGATCGCGTCGCACATCCCGTCGGCGCAGATCGGCACGGGGTTCTTCCAGGAGACGCACCCGGAGCAGTTGTTCACCGAGTGCAGCTACTACAGCGAGCTCGTGTCCCAGCCGGAGCAGATGCCGCGGATGTTGCGGATCGCGATGCAGACGGCCGTCGGCAAGGGCGGCGTGTCGGTGCTGACCATCCCGGGCGACATCGCCGACCGCAAGCCCGCGAAGCCGGGTGCGGAAAAGGTCCAGCTCGTCACGCCGTCGCCCGTCGTGCCGCCGGCCGCGACGATCGAGGAGCTGGCGCGCCTGCTCGACTCCGGCGAGAAGGTGATGCTCTTCGCCGGCGCCGGGACCCGCGGCGCGCACGACGAGGTGCTGGCCCTGGCCGAGCGGCTCAACGCTCCGGTCGGCCATTCGCTCGGCGGCAAGGAGTGGATCCAGTACGACAACCCGTTCGACGTCGGTATGAGCGGCCTGCTCGGCTACGGCGCCTGCTACGACGCGATGCACGCGGCCGACCGGATCGTATTGCTGGGCACGGACTTCCCGTACGACAACTTCCTCCCGCAAGCCCGCACGATCCAGGTCGACACCGACGTCGCGCGCCTGGGCCGCCGCACTCCGCTGGAGCTGGCGGTCCACGGTGACGTGAAGGCGACGATCGAGGCCGTGCTGCCGCTGCTGCGCCAACGGACCGATCGCACCTACCTCGACCGGATGTTGCGCGAGCACGTGCGGAAGCTGGAGAAGGTGGTTTCGGCCTACACCACGAAGATCGAGCACCGCCGGCCCATCCACCCGGAGTTCGCCGCCGCGGTCCTCGACGAGGTGGCCGACGACGACGCGGTGTTCACCGTGGACACCGGCATGGGCAACGTGTGGGCCGCGCGCTACCTGACGCCCAACGGCCGCCGTCGCGTGCTCGGCTCCTTCCGCCACGGCAGCATGGCCAACGCGCTGCCGCACGCGATCGGCGCCCAGTTCGCCCAGCCGGGCCGCCAGGTCGTGTCGCTCTCGGGCGACGGCGGCCTCGCGATGCTGATGGGTGACCTGCTCACGCTGTCGGCCTACGACATCCCGGTGAAGGTGGTGGTGTTCAACAACGCCACGCTCGGCATGGTGAAGCTCGAGATGCTCGTGGACGGCCTGCCCGACTTCGGCACCGACCAGGCACCCGTGAACTTCGCCGCGATCGCCGAGGCGTGCGGTATCCACGCGACGCGCGTCGAAGACCCGCGCGATGTGCGGGAGGCGCTGGCGAAGGCGTTCGTCCACCCCGGACCGGCCGTGGTCGAACTCGTGACCGATCCCAACGCGCTGTCGATCCCGCCGCACATCACCGGCGCGCAGGTCCGCGGCTTCGCGCTCGGGGCGAGCAAGACGGTGCTCAACGGCGGCGTGGGCAAGATGATCGAGCTCGCGCGCACCAACCTGCGCAATGCGCCGGGCTTCTGAGCCGGCGGCGGCCCGTACGCTGGGCGCCGTGGAGGTGACCGACGTTGCGTGAGCTGGCCGGGCGCATGCGGGCGATCGACCCCGGAGCCGGGGCCGCCCTGCAGGTGGTCGCCCACTTCGACGCCCTCGTGGAAGCCCGCGCCGGTCTCGAGGCGACGGTGCGGGCCGCGGCCGTGCTCGCCCGCTGCGCCGCGGGTCTCGTCGCTCCGGGTCGCCGTTTGCGCGTCCGAGTGGAACCGGACGGCCGGCGGGTGGACGGCGAGGTCGCCGGGCTTTCGGTGCCGCTGCCGGGCTACGCGGGCGCGCTCGTGTGGGTGGAACGCATGGCTGACGAGCCGGGCCGGGCGGAGTTCGACCGCGTGCTCGTGGACCGGCTCGCCGCGACGGTCGGGATCGTGCTCGACCGCACGGGTGCCGGGTTCCCGTCAGGTGACGCGGCGGCGGTGGAGCTGCTGGTGGACGCCACCGCCTACGAAGCCGCCCGGCTGGCCGCGGCCCGGCGGCTCGGGTTGTCGCCGGAGGGCTCCTTCGTCGTAACGGTCTGCGCGGGCGGCCCGCACCCGCCCGGTGCGGCCCGGCTCGGCGGCTTGGTGGTGACGATCGACCCGGCCGGATCACCTGCGAGGGCCGGCCCGGCGGTGCGGTCGGCGTCGGGACCGGCGGTCGCCTTGCGGGATCTGCCGGAGTCCTACGGGCAGGCGGTTCTCGCGCTGCGGCTCACCGCCGTCGACGAACCGGGGCCGTCCCATGTGGACGCCGCCGAGGTGGGTGGGTTGCTTGCGCTCGCCGACGGGTGCGACTCACCGGCGGCCGCGGCGGAAGTGACGCACCTCGAACGCGTGCTCGCCGCGCACCCGTGGGCGCTCGCCACCCTGACCGCGGTCGCGGCGGAGCCCAGCCTGCGGGCGGCCGCGGCAGCGCTCCACGTGCACCACTCGACGTTGCAGAGCCGCGTCGACCTGCTCGCGCAGGCGCTGGGCTACGGGTTCGCCACGCCGGCCGGGCGGACCCGGCTCACGGTGGCGTTGGTGTTGCGCCGGTTCCGCCGGAGCCGCTGACCGCCGCGTGGCGGGCAACGGCCGCCGCGTGACGGGTTCACCGAGGCGGGCTCGGGCCCTAGCGTCGGGGGCCGACATCCCGAGAGGAGCAGGCGGCATGCAGAGGGTGCACCCACCTTCGACCCCGAGATCGCGGCGGCGCTGGTGGCGGTGAACGAGGCGCTGCCGTCGTCGGTGACGCCGGAGCTCGTGGGCCGGCTGCGTGAGCTGACGGCGGCCGGGCACACGATGACCGTGGGCGAGATCGGCGAGCACGCCGACGTGGAGGAAGTCGACGCCGGCGTTCCGCTGCTGGTGCTGCGGCCGAAGGGCGCCGACCCCACCGTGCCGTTGCCGGGCGTGTACTTCATGCACGGCGGCGGCATGATGGCCGGCAACAACCGCACGGGCGCCGACTGGCTGCTCGGCTGGCTGGCGGAGATCCCGATGGTCGTGGTGAGCGTCGACTACCGCCTCGCGCCGGAGCACCCGCACCCCGCGCCCGTCGAGGACTGCTACGCCGGTCTGACGTGGGTCGGCGAGCACCTCGCCGAGCTGGGCATCGACCCCGCCCGGCTCGTGGTGGCGGGCGGCAGCGCCGGCGGCGGGCTCGCGGCCGCCACCGCGCTGATGGCGCGCGACCGCGGCGGCCCGCCCCTGCGGGGGCAGCTGCTGGTGTGCCCGATGATCGACGACCGCGCGAGCACGCCGTCGAGCACCGAACTGGTCGGTGAAGGCGTGTGGGACAGCGTCTCCAACGCCACCGGCTGGTCCGCGCTCCTGGGTACCGCCGCCGGTGGTCCGGATGTCTCCCCGTACGCCGCGCCCGCCCGCGCCGCCGATCTCTCGGACCTGCCACCCGCGTTCATCGAGGTCGGCTCGGTCGAGACCTTCCGCGACGAGGCCGTCGCCTACGCCTCACGCCTGTGGCAGTCGGGCGGGCAGGCGGAGCTGCACGTGTGGCCGGGCGGGTGTCACGGCTTCGACGAGGTCGTCCCGCACGCCCCGATGTCCCGCGAGGCGCGGGCGAGCCGGGCCAACTGGCTACGCCGCGTCTTCGCTGAGTAGGACAGCCGGGTAGGTCACTTGCCGGCTTTGCGCGCCGCCTTGAGGAACTCGCGGTTGAGCGTGGTGATGCTCGTCAGCGGGATGCCCTTGGGGCAGGCCAGCGTGCACTCGCCGCTGTTGGTGCAGCCGCCGAAGCCTTCGGCGTCCATGGTGTCGACCATGTCCAGCACTCGCTGCGCGCGTTCGGGCTGGCCCTGCGGCAGGGAGTTGAGGTGGCTGACCTTAGCGGCGGTGAAGAGCATTGCCGAGCCGTTGGGGCAAGCCGCGACGCAGGCGCCGCAGCCGATGCAGGTGGCGTTGTCGAAGGCGAGGTCGGCGTCGGGCTTGGGCACCGGCGTCGCGTGGGCGTCGGGAGCCGCACCGGTCGGGGCGGTGATGTAGCCGCCGGCCTGGATGATGCGGTCGAACGCCGAGCGGTCGACGACGAGGTCCTTGATCACGGGGAAACCCTTGGCCCGCCAGGGTTCGACGTCGATCACGTCGCCGTCGGAGAACGCGCGCATGTGCAGCTGGCACGTCGTGGTCGTCTCCGGCCCGTGGGCCTGGCCGTTGATGACGACACCGCAGGAGCCGCAGATGCCTTCACGGCAGTCGTGGTCGAACGCGACCGGCTGTTCGCCCGCCTCGATGAGCTGCTGGTTGAGCGTGTCGAGCATTTCGAGGAAGGACATGTCGGTGCTGATGCCGTCGATCGCGTAGTCGACGAGCCGTCCTTCGGTGTCGGGGCCGGACTGGCGCCAGACACGCACGGTGAGTTTCACGTGTAGCTCCGCTGGGTGGGGTGGACGTAGTCGAAGTTCAGGGGTTCCTTGTGCAGCACGGGTTTCTCGCCGTACTCCCAGGCCGAGACATGCGAGAAGTTCTCGTCGTCGCGGGCGGCCTCGCCCTCGGGAGTCTGGTGTTCCTCCCGGAAGTGCCCGCCGCAGGACTCCTCGCGCACGAGGGCGTCGAGCAGCAGGAGCTCGGCGAGCTCGAGGAAGTCGGCGACGCGCGCGGCCTTCTCCAGCTCCTGGTTGAGCTCCTCGCCGGTGCCGGGGATGCGGACGTCGCGCCAGAACTCGGCTCGCAGTTCCGGGACGCGTTCGAGGGCCTTGCGCAGGCCTTCGGCGGTGCGGGCCATGCCGCAGTGGTCCCACATCATCAGGCCCAGCTCGCGGTGGAACGAGTCCACCGACCGCGTGCCGTTCACCGCGAGGAGCCGGTCGAGGCGGTCGCGGACGCCGGTCTGCGCCTCGACGACGGCGGGGTCGTCCAGGGCGACGTCGGTGAACCCGCCCTGTCCGATGTAGTCGTTGAGGGTCGCCGGCAGAACGAAGTAGCCGTCGGCCAGGCCCTGCATGAGCGCCGAGGCGCCGAGGCGGTTGGCGCCGTGGTCGGAGAAGTTGGCCTCACCGATCACGAACATGCCGGGAATCGTGCTCTGCAGGTCGTAGTCGACCCACAGCCCGCCCATCGTGTAGTGGATGGCGGGGTAGATGCGCATCGGGACCTCGTACGGGTTCTCCGCGGTGATGCGCTGGTACATGTCGAAGAGGTTGCCGTAGCGGGCTTCGACGGCCGGGCGCCCGAGCCGTTGGATGGCGTCGGCGAAGTCCAGGTACACCCCGAGCCCGCCGGGTCCGACGCCGTAGCCGGCGTCACAGATGTTCTTCGCCGCCCGCGACGCGATGTCACGGGGGACCAGGTTGCCGAAGCTGGGGTAGAGGCGTTCCAGGTAGTAGTCCCGTTCGTCTTCCGGGATCTCCGACGGCGGCCGCGGGTCCTGCTTCTCCTTCGGCACCCAGATGCGGCCGTCGTTGCGCAGCGACTCGCTCATCAGCGTCAGCTTCGACTGGTGGTCGCCGGAGCGCGGGATGCACGTCGGGTGGATCTGCGTGAAGCAGGGATTGGCGAAGTACGCACCCCGCTTGTGGGCCCGCCAGATCGCCGAGGCGTTGGAACCCTTGGCGTTGGTGGAGAGGTAGAAGACGTTGCCGTACCCGCCGGTGGCCAGCACGACGGCGTCGGCCAGGTGCGTGGTGACCTCGCCGGTGACGAGGTCGCGCGCGACGATGCCACGGGCCCGGCCGTCGACCACGATCAGGTCGAGCATCTCCGTGCGCGGGTGCAGCTCGACGTTCCCGGCGTCGATCTGCCGCGACAACGCCTGGTAGGCCCCGATGAGCAACTGCTGCCCGGTCTGGCCCCGCGCGTAGAACGTCCGCTGCACCTGCACACCGCCGAACGAGCGCGTGTCGAGCAGCCCGCCGTACTCGCGCGCGAACGGCACGCCCTGCGCCACGGCCTGGTCGATGATCTGCGCCGACACCTCGGCCAGCCGGTACACATTGGACTCCCGTGATCGGAAGTCGCCGCCCTTGACCGTGTCGTAGAACAGCCGGTGCACGGAGTCGCCGTCGTTGCGGTAGTTCTTCGCCGCGTTGATGCCGCCCTGGGCCGCGACCGAGTGCGCGCGCCGCGGCGAGTCCTGGAAGCAGAACTGCACCACGTGGTAACCCTGCTCGGCCAGTGTCGCCCCGGCGGATCCACCGGCCAGGCCGGTGCCGACCACGATCACCCGGTGCTTGCGCCGGTTCGCCGGGTTGACCAGCTTCGCCGAGAACTTCCGCGCGCTCCACCGCTCGTCGATCGGCCCGGACGGCGCCTTGGTGTCGGTGATCGGCTCGCCGATCGTGTAGTCGAGCATGCTCAGCTCACCCATCCAGTCATGACGGAGATCGGCACGATCATGAAGCCGCCGGTGATGACCACGGCCAGGACGGTGCCGACGGTCTTGACCGTGCGGTCCTTGGTCGCGCTCTTGATCCCCAGCGTCTGCGTGGCGCTCCAGAACCCGTGGTTGATGTGCAGCCCGAGCATCAGCAGGGCCACCAGGTAGATCACGTTGACCCACCACACCTGGAAGTCGGCGACGACGTTGTGGAACGGCTGCCCCTCCACGAAGTCCCGGTTCGCGACCCCGACGGTGAGGTCGAGGATGTGCCACACGATGTACACCGCGAGCGTCGCGCCGCCCCAGCGCATGGTGTGCGTGGCGAAGGTCGCCCGCGGCCGCTGCCCGTGCGCGTACCGGACCGGCCGCGCGCGGCGGTCGCGTTTGGACAGCTGTACCGCCGCCGTGACGTGCAGCACCAGCGCCACCACCAGGACCGCGCGCTGGACCCACAGGAACCACGCGTACGGCAGCGCCGGCTCCCCGATCGTGCGCAGCCAGGCCGCGTAGTGGTCGAAGGTCTCCGGCCCGAAGAAGATCTTCAGGTTGCCGGCCATGTGCGCGAGCAGCCAGACCACGAACAGCAGTCCGGTCGCCGCCATCACGACCTTCTTGCCGATCGACGATTCCCAGAAAAGCCGCACCGCCGAGCGTTTGCGCCGGGCGGTGGCGAGTTCACTTGCCACGGCTCCGACGTTAGGTCCGCGTCAACGAGAGGGCAAACACATGATTCCTCTCGTGCCCAGAGCCAAAGCCTATGATGAGCTCCATGCAGTTCCAGCAGCTGGCATATTTCCTGGCAGTGGCCGACACGAGGCACTTCACGCGCGCGGCCGAGCAGGCGCGTGTGGCGCAACCCTCACTGTCACAACAGATCCGCGCGCTCGAACGCGACGTCGGCGCCACGCTGTTCCACCGTGTCCGCGGCAACGTCACGCTCACCGAGGCCGGCGAGACGCTCCTGCCGATCGCGCGGCGCATCCTGGCCGAGACCGAGACGGCGTACCGGGCGATCCGCGAGCTCGACGAACTGGGCCGCGGCCGGGTGCGCCTCGGCGCGACGCCGAGCCTGTGCACCGGCCTGCTGCCGGTGATGCTCGCGGCGTTCCGGCGCACCTACCCCGGCATCGAGCTGGTGCTGCACGAGAGCGGTTCTCGCGACCTGCAGACCGACCTTTCCGAAGGCGGGCTCGACCTCGCGATGATCGTCGACAGCCGGGTCCGCGACGATCACCGACTGGAAAGCACGCCGTTGTTCGTCGAGGAGCTCGTGGTGATCTCGCCGAAGCACGAGCCGGCGCCGGTGCGCGGGCGGCTCGCCATCCAGGACCTGAAGGGCCGGCCGCTCGTCATGTTCCGCCGCGGCTACGACCTGCGCGAGGCCACCGTGAACGCCTGCCGCGCCGCCGGCTTCGACCCGGCCTTCGCCATCGAGGGCGGTGAGATGGACGCCGTGCTCGAGCTCGTGCAGGCAGGTCTTGGTCTGGCCGTCGTCCCGAGCACCGTGGTGGGGGACCGGTTCCGGATGACGCAGTTCACCGAACCCGGCCTCAGCCGCGTCGTCCGGCTCGCCTTCCGCCGCGACGTCGAACTCACGCGCGCCGCCCGCGCCCTGCAGGAGGAGATTGTCCGGTTCTTGGCCGGGGGAGGTGGGCTCGGTCACCTCCCGCCCGGGATCCGCTCGCTCGCCGGGCGCTGACGGAGGCATGATCAACTCGAGGAGTCCGAGAGGGGAGTGCGTGATGGCGGGAGCGCTGACGAGCAGTCGGCGGTACGGGTGCTGCAGCTCGGGGGAGTGCGGTTCACCTATGTGGTCGACGGCGCGCTGGCCATGGTGCCCGGCGCGTTCTTCCCCGCCATCCCGGCCGCCTACTGGACCGAACACCCCGAGGTGCTCGACGCGAAGGGACGTGTCACGGCGTCCGCGGGCGGCCTGCTCGTGGAGCGCGACGGCCGGTCGCTGCTCGTCGACGCCGGGCTCGGCGTCGCGACCGACCCGGTCGAAATCGGCGGCGAACCGGTCGCCTTCAGCGATTCCGGCGCCCTGCCCGACACCCTCACCGCGCTGGGCCACAAGCCGGAGGACATCGAGGCCGTGGCGTTCACGCACCTCCACGTGGACCACACCGGCTGGGCGTTCGTCGACGGCCGCAAGTTCTTCCCGGCGGCCACCTACCTCGTCGCCGCGCAGGAGTGGGCGCCGCACGGGCGCGGGGAGCTCATCCCGGGAGCGCCGGGCCGGGCCGAGGTGATCGAGCCGCTGGCGGGCACGCACCAGGTGATCGGCGACGGCGACGAGGTCTTCCCCGGTGTCCACGCGCTGGTGACACCCGGCCACAGCCCGGGTCACACCTCCTACGTGATCGAGGCGGGGGAGCAGCGTGTGATCGCGTTCGGCGACGTCTTCCACATTCCCGCGCAAATCACCCACCCCGACTGGCCTTCGCTGCCCGACGTCGACGCCGCGGGCGTGCTCGCGGCCCGTCGCCGGATCGTGGAGGAGCTGGAGCGGCCCGGCGCGATCGGATTCGGCATCCACTTCGGGGACCAGGCGTTCGGCCGCGTCCGGCGAGGCACCGATGGCCTGCTCAGGTGGGAACCGGTCGAGGCCGAAGCCGTGCTGCCCGCGCCACGTGTGCTGGGGGACTGAGCCCGCTCCGCCCGTCGGGCGACGCCCGTGGACAGGGTGCAGCGTGGGTGCTATAACCGGACTACTCCATACTGAATACAACATCCAGTCGAGCGGGTGACGCCATGTCCGAGCACCGGACCACCACCGCGGTTCGCGAAGTGAAGGACGTCTACGGACGCCGGTACCGGGTCGGGGAAAGCGATCTGGACCTGCTCGGCCGATCCAGGAGCTGGATGCTCTGGCTCAGCGGCGCCGCGATGTTCGCGGCCGGGCTGCAGCAGTACGGCTTCGGCGCCATCGCGCCGGTGCTCACCGGCGCGCACGGCTGGACGTTCACCGAAGTGGTGGTGTCACTCGCCGTGTGGGCGGTGGCCCAGTCGAGCGTGGTGTTCCCCGCCGCGTGGCTGCGCGACCGCGGCCGGCTCTCGCCGTCGTTCGCGGTGGTGCTGGGCGGGATCCTGTGCGCGATCGGGCTCGTGACGCTTGGCCACGCGTCGAGCCTGGCCGTGGTGTTCGTGGGCTACTCGCTGCTCGGCGGCATCGGCACGGGGCTGGTCTACGGGACGTGCGTCGGCGCCGTGATGCGCTGGTTCCCCGACCACACCGCCACCCGAGTCGGCGCGGTGAGCGGTGCCTTCGCCTACGGCAGCGTCCCCTTCGTGCTCGTCGCCGGCTTCGGTCTCAGCTTCGGCAACCGCGGCGTGCTGCTCGACGTGACGGCGGCGCTCGTGCTCGTCATCGTGGTCGGCGCGGGCGTGCTCCTGCGCTATCCGCCGCGCAACTGGTGGCCGTCCGGGGCGCCGGACCCGCGCGAGTGGGCGCGGGACAAGGTCCGCAACCGCACCGTCTCGGTCAACCGCCCCGCCGTCCGCCACTACCGGCCGGCCGAGCTCCTGCGCTGCGGCACGACCTTCGCCCTGTACGTCACAGTGGTGCTGGCCGCCGCCGTGCTGCTGTTCGACCTCGCCTACCTCGCCACGTTCGTCGCCGAGCAGGGCGGCGGCACGGGCCTCGCGGCGGTCGCGCTCGCGGTGCTCGCCGGCGTGACCGGCACCGGCCGCGTGCTGCTCGGGTGGCTGTCCGACCGCGTGGGTCGCCGCCGGATCCTGCAGCTGGCCCTGGTGGCCGGCGGTATCGGCCAGTTCGTGCTCTTCTACTCCGGCGAGCACCGGCAGGCCTTCGGCCTCGTGTTCGGCGCCGCGCTCGCCGGGCTGGGCAACGGCTGCTGCTATACCCTGCTGACCGGGTTGGTGCGCGAGTACTTCGGCGAGGAGTCGGCGTTGCAGAACTTCGGTGTGCTCTACAGCGCCAAGGCCGTCGGCGCGCTCCTCGGCATCGGGCTCGCCGCCCTCGTGGTCACGGCGCACGGCTACTTCGGCGCTTTCGCCGCGGCTGGGATCTTCAGCCTGGCCGGCGCCGTTCTCACCGGACGGCTGACGCAGCCGGGCCGGCCCAAGTCCCTGCTTCCCGCGCGCTGATCCCGGAGGTGGCCCCATGGGCCGGATGACGAGCCGACGCCGCGTGTTCCGCGTCGTCGACGGCGAGCTCACGATGCGCCCGGACACGCTCAGCGCCGAGGAACCGCTGGAGATCCGCGTGGCCGGCAAGGCGCTCACGATCACCATGCGCACGCCCGGCAGCGACTTCGACCTCGCCGCCGGGTTCCTGGTGGGCGAGGGGATCGTGCGCCAGGGCGCCGACATCGCCGGGATCCGGTACTGCGCCGGGGCCACTGTGGACGGTTCCAACACCTACAACATCGTCGACGTCGTGCTGCGCGCCGGCGTGCCACTGCCCGACCCGTCGATGGAACGCAACTTCTACACCACGTCCTCGTGCGGCCTCTGCGGCAAGGCGAGCCTGGACGCGGTGCGCACGACGTTGCGGTGGCCGGTGACCGCTGACCAGCTCGCCGTCGGTCCGGAGGTGCTGACGGGCCTGCCCGACGCGTTGCGATCGGCGCAGAAAGTGTTCGACCGCACCGGCGGCCTGCACGCGGCCGGGCTCTTCGACGCCGCCGGAGAGCTGCTGTGCGTGCGCGAGGACGTGGGGCGGCACAACGCGGTCGACAAGGTCGTGGGCTGGGCCGCGCGCGAGGGCCGGCTGCCGCTGACCGGCACGATGCTGATGGTCAGCGGGCGGGCGTCGTTCGAGCTGGTGCAGAAGGCGGCGATGGCGGGAATCCCGTTGCTGGCGGCGGTTTCCGCGCCCTCGTCGCTGGCGGTGGAGCTGGCCGAGGAGGTCGGGCTCACACTCGTCGGGTTCCTGCGTGGCAGCTCGATGAACGTCTACACGCGAGCCGACCGGCTCGGCCTGCACGACCCGCTGCAGCTCGTCGAGCGCTGAGGTCCCGCAGCGAGATCCAGAAGGCTGCGCACCGGCGCCACGCACGAGGAAGGCCTCTTTCGCCGCGGGGCAATCGCGGCGAAAGAGGCCATTGTCGCAGGGTTCAGCGCTTGGCCGAGTACGAGTGCGCACCCGTGCCGGCGAGATTGCCGCCGTCGACGATGAGGTACTCGTCGCGGATCGGCGTACCGGCGAAGAACCTCAAGCTCGTGATCACCGCCGGCATCGGTTCGGACCACACCGACCTCGACTCCGCGATCGCCCGCGGCGTGACCGTGGCCGAGGTGACGTACTCGAACAGCATCAGCGTCGCCGAGCACATCGTGATGATGATCCTCTCGCAGGTGCGCAACTACCTGCCCTCCTACCAGACGGTGCTCGACGGCGGCTGGAACATCGCCGACTGCGTCGCGCGCTCCTACGACCTCGAGGGCATGCACGTCGGCACGGTCGCTGCCGGCCGCATGGGCACCGCGGTGCTGCGCCGCCTCAAGCCGTTCGACGTGCACCTGCACTACACCGACCGGCACCGCCTGCCGGCCGAGGTCGAGCAGGAGCTGGGCGTGACGTTCCACGAGAGCGCCGCGGACATGGTGCCGCTCTGCGACGTCGTGACGATCAACGCGCCGCTGCACGCGGAGACCGAGGGCCTGTTCGACGACAAGCTCATCGCCACGATGAAGCGCGGGACGTACCTGATCAACACCGCCCGCGCCCGCATCGCCGACCGCGACGCGATCATGCGGGCCCTGGAGAGCGAGCGGCATCGTCGCGACCTCGGCCCAGCGGACGCGCTCGCGCCCGGCGAGCTCACCGTCGCGCGGGGTCAGGAGCAGGTAGCGCTCCTCTCCTAGTAGAGCGGGTAGGTGCGGACGGCGCCGAGCTCCTCGTCGTCCACATAGGTCAGGGCGATGTCCAGTTCGTACTCCGCGAGCCGGCGCGTGATCTCCCGCGACGGAGGGGATTCCAGCGTCACGCGGGCGTGCGGGTGGCGTTCGCAGAACGGAGTTGTGAGCAACGTCGCGGCGGTGAGCGACGTCGGGATCGTGCCGACGCGCAGGACACCCGAGAGACTGCTGCGCATCGTGGAGAGGTCCTGGCGCAGGCCGTCGCACTCGGCGAGGATCCGGTGGGCCCACCGCAGCACGCGCTCGCCTTCGGGCGTCAGGCCCTCGAACCGCCGGCCGCGGCGCACATCGGCGCGCCCAGCTCGTGCTCCTGCTTCCGGATCGCGGCCGACAGCGAGGGCTGCGAGACGTGACAGGCGTCGGCGGCGGGGGCGAAGTGACGTTCTCGCGCGAGTGCGACGAGGTACTCCAGTTGGCGTAGCAGCACATCTCATCATGGCGCAGGCCCGGGACCGCGGAAAGGTCTTGCGGCGTCAGGTCAGGTGCCGCAGCACGGCCGCCACCGCCGGCGGGGGATCACCCGCCGGACGGGTCACGGTGATGTGCCAGGTCGGGCCGCCGCGGGAGAAAGGCCGTGAGGTGAGATCGGCGAACCGCGCGGCCACGGATGCGGGCAGGATGCACGCGCCGAGGTCGTGGCGGACGAGCTCCGCCGCGGCGGCGACGTCGGTGACCTCGTGGGCTACGGTGCGACGCACCTGCGCGGTGTGGAACGCGCGGTCGGTCGCCTCGCGGTTGGCCCAGCCCGGAGCGAAGTCGACGACCGCCGCCGCGGCCGCGTCGGCGGCGGTGACCGGCCGGTCGGCGCCGCGATCGCCCGCGGGAGTCACCAGCACCATGGCCTCGCGCCGCAGCGGCCGGCTGACCAGACCGTCACCGGCCACGCAGTCCTCGACGGCGACGAGAGCGTCCACACTGGACTCGTGCACCGCCGAGCGCAGCTGCCGCGGCGGGACCAGGAGGACCTGCACCTGCACCCCGGGGTGCTCCCGGCGCACTGCCGCCAGGGCACGGTGCGGGTCGGGCCACGCGCCGGGCATCACCCCGATCCGCACGCGGCCGTCGAGTTTCCAGCGCGCCCCGTCCACAGTCGCCCGGGCATGTTCCGCCGCCTTCAACGCGGCGCGCGCGGCGGGCAGGAACGCCCGCCCCGCCGGCGTGAGCGCGACGCGGTGGGTGGTGCGCTCGAACAACGACGTGCCGAGGTCGCGTTCGAGCGCGCGGACCACCGTGGACACCGTCGACTGCACGGTGTGCAGGCGGTGCGCCGCGGCGGTGAACCCGCCCTCCTCGGCGACCGCGACGACGATCTCCAGCTGCCGCAGGTCCATCCGCGGTCCTCCTCGGGTGCTCGTGGTCAGGGCAGGGGCAGCAGTTCGACGTCACCGCCCCGCCAGCCCGGCGGCACCACGGCGAGGGCGTCGGCGAGCGCCGCGCCCCACAGCGAACCGGGCCGGTCGTGGCCCACCGGGGTGACGTCGCCGCCCGAGCGCACGACGGGTACGAGCCGGGTGTCGCTCGGGTGTGCCGGCAGGGGTTCGGCGGCCCACGCCGTGACGGGCGCCGGCTCGCGGTGCCCGCCGAGCTCGGTCAGCAACGGCATGAGCAGCGTCAACCCGGCCCCGAGCGCCGCGAACGGGTTGCCCGGCAGCCCGACCACACACCGGCCGTCCGGCAGCACCGCCAGCAGCTGCGGGTGCCCGGGCCGGACCGCGACACCGTCCACACGCACATCGGCGAGCAGCGCACGCAGCACGCCCCGCAGGTGGTCGGCCGGCCCCTGGGAGGTGGCGCCGCAGACCACCACCACGTCCGCGTCGTCGTCGGTCAGCGCCGCGGTGAGGGCGTCGGGCCGGTCGGCGAGCCGGACGAGGCCGTGTTCGTCGGCACCCCCGGCGCGCAGCAGGCCGGGCAGCAGCGGCCCGATCGCGTCACGCACGCGGCCCGGCTCCGGCAGGCCGGAGGTCTGCACCTCGTCGCCGGTCACGACCACCGACACGCGCGGCCGGCGGTGCACCAGCAGCGTGTCGTGCCCGACGGCCGCCGCCACGCCGAGCACCGCGGCCGTCACGGTGGTCGACGTGGTGAGCAGCTCCTCGCCCTCGGGACAGTCCTCACCCCGGCGGCGGAGGTGCTTGCCGGTCACCACGGTGCCGCTCACCCGGCGTCCACTGTGGACGGCGTGCTCCACCGGCAGCACCGCCCGCGTGCCGGCCGGGACCGGGGCGCCCGTGGCGATCTCGAGCGCCGTGCCGTGGGCCAGCACCCCGGCGTACGGCGCGCCGCCGGCCCGGACCGCGCCCACCACGGTCCAGGGTCCGGGCCCGGCGACGGCGTACCCGTCCATCGCCGAGTTGTCGTACGCCGGCATCGGCACCAGGGCACGGACCGGGCTCGCCAGCGCCCGGCCCAGCGCTTCGCTCAGCGGCAGTTCCACCGCCTCGAGCGGCTTCACCGCGTCGCGGGCGATCCGGCGGGCCTCGGCCCATCCCCGGTGCATGGTGTACCTCCTAGTCCGGCCGGCCCGCGGCGCCGACCTCGGTCATCGCCCCGGTCCGCTCGTCGTACACGAACCCTCGCACGGACGCGGTGTGCGGCAGGAACGGACTGCTGCGCACGCGGCGCAGGCATTGGCGCACGTCCTGCTCGGCGTCGGTGAACGCCTCGGCCGACCAGGGCGGCCGGATCCCGGTGCCCTGCTCGACCTGGCGGGCGAACTCCGTGTCCGTGAAGGTTCGCATGCCGCAGTCCTCGTGGTGGACCAGGATGATCTCCCGGGTACCCAGCAGCCGCTGGCTCACCGCCAGGGACCGGATCGCGTCGTCGGTCACGGCGCCGCCGGCGTTGCGGATCACGTGCGCGTCGCCCTCTTCCAGGCCCAGCAACCGGTACACGCTGATCCGCGCGTCCATGCACGCCACCACCGCCACGCGCCGGCGTGGCCGCTTCACCAGTCGGGTGTGGTCGAGACCGCGGTGGTAGCGCCCGGCGTTGGCGACCAGCGCGTCGATCTCGCCCACGGTTACGGCGTTCCCGCGAGGACCTCGCGCACCAGCCGCGCGGTCTCGCTCGGGGTCCGGCCGACGCGGATGCCCGCCGCCTCCAGCGCCGCCTTCTTCGCGACGGCCGTGCCCGCGGAGCCGGAGACGATCGCGCCGGCGTGGCCCATCGTCTTGCCCTCCGGCGCGGTGAACCCGGCGACGTAACCGACCACGGGCTTGCTCACGTTGGCCTTCACGAAGGCGGCCGCGCGTTCCTCGGCGTCGCCGCCGATCTCGCCGATCAGCACGATCACGTCGGTCTCCGGGTCCTTGTCGAAGGCCTCGACCGCGTCGATGTGCGTGGTCCCGATCACCGGGTCACCGCCGATGCCGACGCAGGTGGAGAAGCCGATGTCGCGCAGCTCGTGCATGAGCTGGTAGGTGAGCGTGCCCGACTTCGACACCAGCCCGATGCGGCCGGGGCCCGTGATGTCGGCCGGGATGATGCCGGCGTTGGACAGGCCGGGGGAGACGATGCCGGGGCAGTTGGGGCCGATGATCCGCGTCTTGCCGCCCTTGGCCACGGCGTGCGCCCAGAACACCGCCGAGTCGTGCACCGGCACGCCTTCGGTGATGACCACGGCCAGGCCGATCTCGGCATCGACGGCCTCGATGACCGCGTCCTTCACGAACGGCGGCGGCACGAACAGCACCACCACGTCGGCGCCGGTCTCGGCCATCGCGTCGGCGACGCTGCCGAACACGGGCAGCTCGTGCTCGCCGACCGCCACCTTCTGGCCCGCCTTGCGCGGGTTCACGCCGCCGACCACGTTCGTGCCCGCGGCGAGCATCCGCTTGGTGTGCTTCATGCCCTCGGCGCCGGTCATGCCCGACACGACGACACGGCTGTTCTCGTCCAGGAAGATCGCCACTTCTCAGGCCTCCGCGCTAGCAGTAACGGTCGCGAGCTTGGCCGCCTCGCGGGCGGCGTCGTCCATGGTCTCCACCACGGTCACGAGCGGGTGGCCGGCTTCGGCGAGGATGCGCCGGCCCTCGGCCACGTTGTTGCCGTCGAGGCGCACGACGAGCGGTTTCGTCGCGCGGTCGCCGAGGATCCCCAGCGCCTGCACGATGCCGTCGGCCACCGCGTCGCACGCGGTGATGCCGCCGAAGACGTTCACGAAGACGCTGCGCACGTCGGGGTCGCCGAGGATCACGCCGAGCCCGGCCGACATGATCCCGGCCGACGCGCCGCCGCCGATGTCGAGGAAGTTCGCCGGTCCTCGCGCGCCCAGCTCGGCGGCGGCGGCCGCGACGACGTCCAATGTGGACATCACCAGGCCGGCGCCGTTGCCGATCACGCCGATGTCGCCGTCGAGCTTCACGTAGTTGAGCCCCTGCTCGGCGGCTTCGCGCTCCAGCGGGTCGCCGGCGTCCGGGTCGGCGAACGCCGCGTGGTCGGCGTGGCGGAACTCGGCGTTGGCGTCGAGCGTGACTTTGCCGTCGAGGGCGATCACCGCGCCGCCCTGAGTGCGGGCCAACGGGTTGACCTCGACGAGGGTGGCGTCTTCGGCGACGAAGACGTCCCACAGCCGCACCAGCGCGTCGGCGATGTCGTCGGCCACCTCGGCCGGGAACTGCGCCGCGGCGACGATCTCGGCCGCCTTGGCGCGGTCCACGCCGGTGAGCGCGTCGACCGGCACCTTGGCCAGCGCCTCGGGCCGCGTTGCCGCGACCTCCTCGATCTCCATGCCGCCGGCCACCGAAGCCATGGCGAGGAAAGTCCGCTCCGCGCGGTCGAGCAGGTAGGACACGTAGTACTCCTCGGCGATCTCGCTCGCCTCGGTCACCAGCACCTTGTGCACGGTGTGGCCCTTGATGTCCATGCCCAGGATGTCGTCGGCGACCTGTTCCGTGTCGTCAGGGGTGGCCGCGAGCTTGACGCCGCCGGCCTTGCCGCGTCCGCCGGTCTTCACCTGGGCCTTCACCACGACGGTGCCGCCGATCACCACGGCGGCCGCGCGCGCTTCTTCCGGGCTCGTGGCGACGCGGCCGCGGGGGACCGGTACGCCGTGCGAGGAGAACAGCTCGCGCGCCTCGTGTTCGAAGAGATCCATCTGAGTCCTTCCTGGCGGGCCCGGGTGGGCCGCGAACGGGACTGGGGAGGAAAGGGCCGTCCGGCGTGCCGTCATCCGCAGCGGCTCCGGCGAAAAAAACCTCCGGACAAACCTGCGGATGGCCCTGGACAGCGGGTCGCTCGGGGAGTA
The DNA here is from genome assembly GCF_040682095.1 of Amycolatopsis sp. NPDC051372. NCBI lineage: Bacteria > Bacillati > Actinomycetota > Actinomycetes > Pseudonocardiales > Pseudonocardiaceae > Amycolatopsis > Amycolatopsis sp. NPDC051372. The sequence continues at coordinate 86,091 of NZ_JBFBAF010000012.1, read as the reverse complement.
ATTCTAATGCCTACCTCATACGGTATGCAATCTACAGTTTTCGGTGAAGGTGCCGCTGACCTGGAGGGATGCCCTTCGCCGCGGCTGTGGACCGACGGCAGTGCAGACCGGGGAGCGCACCGGAACGAGCGCCCGGATCAGAGAGGTCCGGCGTGAGACCAGAGGAGTTGAGCAATGGCGCCAACCACGACCGGCCAGAACGTCGACAAGGACCGGGCCGCCCCTGCGACGAACGGCGGCCAGCCGGCTCCGGACACGATCTCCGGCGGGCACCTGGTGGCCAAGGCGCTCAAGGCAGAGGGCGTCGACACGATCTTCACGCTGTGCGGCGGGCACATCATCGACATCTACGACGGCTGCGTCGACGAGGGCATCAATGTCATCGACGTACGCCACGAGCAGGTCGCCGCGCACGCCGCCGACGGCTACGCGCGCATCACCGGCCGGCCCGGCTGCGCGGTCGTCACCGCGGGCCCGGGCACCACGGACGCGGTGACGGGTGTGGCCAACGCGCTGCGCGCGGAGAGCCCGATGCTGCTGATCGGCGGTCAGGGCGCGCTGAGCCAGCACAAGATGGGCTCACTGCAGGACCTCCCGCACGTGGACATGATGAACCCGATCACCAAGTTCGCCGCGACCGTGCCCTCGACCGCCCGCGCGGCCGACCTCGTGTCGATGGCGTTCCGCGAAGCCCTGGCGGGCGCGCCCGGCCCGGCGTTCCTGGAGATCCCGCGCGACGTGCTCGACGCTCGCGTGCCGCTGTCGGCCGCGCGGATCCCCGAGGCGGGCCGCTACCGCGCGTCCACCCGCAGCGCCGGCGACCCGGCCGACATCGAACGGCTCGCCGACCTGCTGGTGCACGCGAAGAAGCCGGTGATCCTCCTGGGCAGCCAGGTCTGGACCACCCGGGCAGCCGAGCCGGCGGCGGAACTCGTGCGCACGTTGAACATCCCCGCCTACATGAACGGCGCGGGCCGCGGCACGCTGCCGCCGGGCGACCCGCACCACTTCCAGCTCTCGCGCCGGTACGCGTTCGACAACGCCGACGTGATCGTGATCGTCGGGACGCCGTTCGACTTCCGCATGGGCTACGGCAAGCGGCTTTCGCCCGAAGCGACGGTGGTGCAGATCGACCTCGACTACAAGACCGTCGGCAAGAACCGTGACATCGACCTGGGCCTTGTCGGCGACGCGGGACAGATCCTCGCCGGGGTGTCGCAGGCCGCGTCGGGCCGCGTCGACAACGGCGCGCCGGCCCGCAAGCCGTGGCTGGAAGAACTGCGCGCCGTGGAGGACAAGGCGAAGGAGAAGCGCCTGCCGCAGCAGCACTCCGACGCGAACCCGATCCACCCGTACCGGCTCGTGCACGAGATCAACGAGTTCCTCACCGAGGACTCGATCTACATCGGTGACGGCGGCGACATCGTCACCTTCTCCGGCCAGGTCGTGCAGCCGAAGTCGCCGGGCCACTGGATGGACCCCGGCCCGCTCGGCACCCTCGGCGTCGGCATCCCGTTCGTGATGGCCGCCAAGCACGCCCGTCCGGACAAGGAGGTCGTCGCGCTCTTCGGCGACGGCGCGTTCTCCCTCACCGGCTGGGACTTCGAGACGTTGGTGCGGTTCAACCTGCCGTTCGTCGGGATCGTCGGCAACAACTCGTCGATGAACCAGATCCGCTACGGCCAGGCGCAGAAGTACGGCCTGGCGCGCGAACGCATCGGCAACACCCTCGGCGACGTCCCCTACGACCAGTTCGCCCGCATGCTCGGCGGCTACGGCGAAGAGGTCCGCGACCCCAAGGACATCGCGCCGGCGCTGCAGCGCGCCCGCGAGTCGGGCAAGCCGTCGCTGATCAACGTCTGGGTCGACCCGGACGCGTACGCCCCCGGAACCATGAACCAGACGATGTACAAGTAGTCGGGAGGCAGGAAAAATGGGAAAGGCACTTGAGGGCGTCCGCGTCCTCGACATGACCCATGTCCAATCAGGACCGTCGTCGACCCAGATCCTCGCCTGGCTCGGCGCGGACGTGATCAAGGTGGAGACGCCGGGCCGCGGTGACATCACGCGCGGCCAGCTGCGGGACCTGCCCGGAGTGGACAGTCTCTACTTCACGATGCTGAACGGGAACAAGCGCAGCATCACGCTCAACATGAAAAGCGATGAGGGCAAGGAGATCTTCACCAAACTGGTGTCCGGTGTGGACATCCTCGTGGAGAACTTCGGTCCCGGTGTGGTCGACCGCTTCGGCTTCTCCTGGGAGAAACTGCAGGAGATCAACGAGGGCCTCATCTACGCCTCAATCAAGGGCTTCGGGCCGGGCCGCTACGCCGACTTCAAGGCCTACGAGGTCATCGCGCAGGCCATGGGCGGCTCGATGAGCACCACCGGCTTCGAGGAGGGCCCGCCCACCGCGACCGGCGCGCAGATCGGCGACTCCGGCACCGGCGTCCACCTCGTGGCCGCGATGCTCGCCGCGCTCTACCAGCGCACGAACACCGGCCGCGGGCAGCGGGTGCAGGTGGCCATGCAGGACGCCGTGCTCAACCTCTGCCGCGTCAAGCTGCGCGACCAGCAGCGCCTGGCGCACGGCCCGCTCGGCGAGTACCCCAACGAGGTGTTCGGCGACGAGGTGCCGCGCTCGGGCAACGCCTCCGGCGGTGGCCAGCCCGGCTGGGCGGTGCGGTGCGCGCCCGGCGGCCCGAACGACTACATCTACGTGATCATCCAGCCGGTCGGCTGGCAGCCGCTCACCGAGCTGCTGGGCCAGCCCGAGCTCGCCGAGGACCCCGAGTGGGCCACGCCCGAAGCCCGGCTGTCCAAACTGGACAAGGTGTTCGCGCTCGTGGAGCAGTGGACCGAGCGCCACACCAAGTGGGAGGTCATGGAGCAGCTCAACGCCCACAACATCCCGTGCGGCCCGATCCTGTCCACGAAGGAGCTCATCGAGGACGAGACGCTGGCCGAGCTCGGTTCCGTGGTCGAGATCGACCACCCCGAGCGCGGGAAGTTCAAGACCGTGGGCTGCCCGCTCAAGCTGTCCGACTCCCCGGTGGACATCGGCCGTTCGCCGCTGCTGGGCGAGCACAACGACGAGGTGCTGAGCGAGCTCGGCTACGCGACCGACGACCTCGAGCGGCTGCGCACCGCAGGCGTGATCTAAGGAGATTCTGGATGACCACGGGAACCGGCCGCGAAGCGGTCGAGAAGATCCTGGCACAGGCGGCGGCCGAGGGACGTTCGTCGCTCACCGCTCCCGAAGGCCGCGCGGTCTGCGAGGCCTACGACATCCCCACCCCGCAGGAGCGCCTGGCGACCTCGGCCGACGAGGCCGTGGCGCAGGCGCAGGAGATCGGCCTGCCGGTGGTGCTGAAGATCGTGTCGCCCGACATCCTGCACAAGACGGAGGCCGGCGGAGTGCTCGTCGGCCTGCGCACGGCCGAGCAGGTGGCCGACGGGTACGCCACGATCCTGGCCAACGCCAAGGCGTACAACGCCGAGGCCGGCATCATCGGCGTGCAGGTGCAGCAGATGCTGACCACGGGGCAGGAGGTCATCATCGGGTCGGTCACCGACCAGACCTTCGGCAAGATCGTGGCCTTCGGCCTCGGCGGCGTACTCGTCGAGGTGCTCAAGGACGTGACCTTCCGGCTGGCCCCGACCAGCGAGCACGAGGCACTGTCCATGGTGGACGGTATCGCCGCGGCCGAGGTGCTCAACGGCGTCCGCGGCAGCGAGCCGGTGGACAAGAAGGCCCTGACGGCCATCATCCACAACCTCTCGCAGCTGGTCAGCGACTTCCCGCAGCTCGCCGAGGTCGACCTCAACCCGGTGCTCGCCACGGCCGACGGCGCGACCGCGGTCGACGTGCGCATCCTGGTCGACCCGGACGCCGCGAAAGAGCCGGTGCGGTTCACGCAGGAGGAGATCCTCGCGTCGATGAACCGGATCATGAAGCCGGCCGCCGTCGCGGTGATCGGGGCTTCGGCCGAAGCCGGCAAGATCGGCAACTCGGTGATGAAGAACCTCGTCAACGGCGGCTACGCGGGGGAGATCTACCCGATTAACCCCAAGGCGTCGGAGATCCTCGACCGCAAGGCGTACGCGAGCATCTCGGACGTACCCGGAGACGTGGACGTCGCGGTGTTCGCCATCCCGGCGAAGTTCGTGGCGGCCGCGCTGGAAGAGGCCGGGGCGAAGGGCGTGGCCGGGGCGATCCTGATCCCGTCCGGGTTCGGCGAGACCGGCAACATCGAGCTGCAGAACGAGGTCGTCGCGATCGCGCGCAAGCACGGCGTGCGCGTCCTCGGCCCCAACATCTACGGCTACTACTACACACCCGAAAACCTGTCGGCGACGTTCTGCACGCCGTACGACGTCAAGGGCGGTGTCGCACTCTCCTCGCAGAGCGGCGGCATCGGCATGGCGATCCTGGGCTTCAGCCGCTCGGCGGGCATGGGTGTGTCGTCCATCGTGGGCGTGGGCAACAAGGCGGACATCGACGAGGACGACCTGCTCACCTTCTTCGAGCACGACGAGAACACTCAGCTCGTCGCGATGCACCTCGAAGACCTCAAGGACGGCCGCTCGTTCGCCGAGACCGCCAAGCGCGTGTCGGCGAAGAAGCCGGTGGTCGTGCTCAAGGCCGGGCGCACCTCCCAGGGCGCCAAGGCGGCGAGCTCGCACACCGGCGCGCTGGCCGGCAACGACAAGGTCTACGACGACATCCTGCGCCAGAGCGGCGTGATCCGGGCGCCGGGGCTCAACGACATGCTCGAGTACGCCCGCGGTATCCCGCTGCTGCCCACTCCGCAGGGCGAGAACGTCGTGATCATCACCGGCGCCGGCGGCTCGGGTGTGCTGCTGTCCGACGCCTGCGTGGACAACGGCCTTTCGCTGATGGAGATCCCCGGTGACCTCGACGAGGCGTTCCGGAAGTTCATCCCGCCGTTCGGCGCGGCCGGCAACCCGGTGGACATCACGGGTGGCGAGCCGCCGTCGACCTACCGGAACACGATCGCGCTCGGCCTTTCGGACGAGCGCATCCACTCCTTGATTCTCGGCTACTGGCACACGATCGTCACGCCGCCGATGGTGTTCGCCGAGCTCGTGGTGGACGTGGTCGAGGAGTTCCGCCGCAAGGGGATCCACAAGCCGGTGGTGGCGTCGCTCTCGGGCGATGTCGAGGTGGAGCAGGCGAGCGACCACCTCTACGCCAACGGGATCGTCGCCTACCCCTACACGACCGAGAAGCCCGTGGCGGTGCTCGGTGCCAAGTACCGCTGGGCGCGGTCGGCCGGACTGCTCGGCTGATCACTTCCGGCGAGAGGGAAGGAGGCGTATCTTGCCGGACACCTAGCCGTCGGCCAAGCGGGGGACACGAGCACACGCACGAAGCGCCGGGCGCGCGCGGTCGCGCCCGGCGGGGGGCAAGGAGCCACCCCACTCAGAGGGAACCGAAGTCAACGTTGACGAAAGAGAACTCTCATGACCGCAGCCTTACCGACGTACCAGGAGATCGTCGACGACAACGGACGCAAGTACCGGATCGGTGAGAGTCCCAGAGACATCATGGGCCGCTCACGCGCATTCATGGTCTGGCTGCCGTGGGTCGCCATGATGGCGGTGAGTGTGTTCGAGTACGGCTGGGGAGCCGTCGAAGGCACACTCGAAGACAAATACGGCTGGTCGCTGTCGGACGCGTTCTGGCTGGCCAGCATCTGGGCCGTGTTCCAGGCCGGGGTCGCGTTCCCGGCCGGCCGGCTGCGCGAGAAGAACATCGTCTCGGCGAAGACCGCCATGCTGATCGGCGCGCTTTGCTCCGGGATCGGCTACTTCACCATCGCGCACAGCGGGAACCTGGTGCTCGCGTTCATCGGGTATTCCGTGCTCGGCGGCACCGGCGCCGGGTTGGTCTACGCCACCTGCATCAACATGGTCGGCAAGTGGTACCCCGAGAAGCGCGGTGCCCGCACCGGCTTCGTGAACGGCGGCTTCGCCTACGGTTCGGTGCCGTTCATCTACCTGTTCAGCGCCTTCCTGGGGCACGAGAACCTGACCATCACGCTCGACGCCATCGGCCTCTACATGCTGCTGGTCGTCGGGATCTGCGGGTTCCTGTTCAAGGACCCGCCGAAGAACTGGTGGCCGGCCGAGGTCGACCCGATCGCCTGGCTGAAGGGCAAGGCGACCGGCAACGCGAAGAGCCTCGAGAAGAACCCACCGGCCGTCCGGCAGTTCACGCCGATGGAAGCGATCAGGACTGGCATGCTCCCACTGATGTGGGTCACGCTGATCGTGATCGGCGGTGTCTCGTTGTTCGGCATCAACTTCCAGGTGCCGTTCGCCGAGCAGAGCAACTTCGGTCCGTTCGTGGCCGCGTCGTCGGCCGGTCTCCTGGCCATCGTGAACGGCACCGGCCGCGCGCTCGTCGGCTGGGCCTCGGACCGCATCGGCCGCAAGCAGACGCTGTTCTGGGTGCTCGTGATCGCCGCGGTCGCGCAGTTCGGCGTGATGTGGTCCGGCAATACGCACAGCCTGTTCTGGTTCATGTTCTTCGCGATCCTGACCGGGTTCGGCAGCGGCGCGTTCTACCCGATGTTCGCCGCGCTCGTGCCGGACTACTTCGGGGAGAACCACAACGCGACCAACTACGGCCTCGTCTACAGCGCCAAGCTCATCGGCGGTGTCGGCGGCGGTGGTCTGGCCGCGGGCGTGATCGCGGCGTGGGGCTACACCGGTGCGTACATCCTGGCCGGGTGCATCGCCTTGCTCTCGGCCGTGATGGTGCTGTTCCTGCGCCAGCCGGGTCGCCGCAGCGGCCCGACCGCCTCGGAGCAGACCGGCGTGGTCGCACAGGCCTCACCGGCCGCCGGGACCGCCGGCAGCTGACGCCTGCCGGGGTTTTCGGTACAGGGCCCGGGAGTGAGGGGGCGGCTGACGCCCGCCCCGTCACTCCCGGGCTGCTTCGGGCCGCTCGTGGAACGCCCGGCGCGTGCGTTCCGTGTGGTGGGCCATGATCTTCTCCGCCTTGTCGACCTCGTGTGCCGCGACGGCCTCGATCAGCTCGGCGTGCTCGTGCCAGGCGTCGTGGCCGCGGGGCCGGGCGATCGGCGTGTAGTACCACCGCACGCGGCGGTCGACGAGCCCGATCAGCTCGGCCAGGACGGCGTTGCCGGTCAGCTCGGTGAGGAACGAGTGCAGGTCGGCGTTGGCCGAGACCAGGCCTTCGCTGTCGTCGGCGGCGAGGGCTTCGAGACCGGCGTTCTGCAGCTCCCACAGCCGGGCCACGTCCGCCTCGGTCGCGCACGCGGCGGCCAGTCGGGCGGAGTGGGTCTCGAGCACCGCGCGAACACCGAGCAGCTGGTCGGCCTCCTCGTCGGTGGGCATGTGCACGAACGCGCCCTGCGCGGGCCGCAGGTCGACCCAGCCCTCGGTCTGCAGGCGCTGCAGCGCTTCGCGCACCGGCTGACGGCTCACGCCGAGGTACTCCGCCAGGTCGGCTTCGACGAGGTGCTGCCCGGGCTCGAGCGTGCGGTTGATGATGAGTTCGGCCAGCGCGTCGTACACGACCTGGCGCAGCGGCGCCGGCCGCTCCACACGCTGGGCGGACTTCGCCGCGAGGGACCCCTTGGCCGTTCGCCGACCGGTGGGCCCGCGCTCGGGCAGGGGAGAGGCGGTCTGGGTCACGGGGCACCTCTGGTCTGGGTAGACGCGGTCCGCGGGAACGCGGGAAAACCGCGGGATTTCGTGGAGCTGATCCAAGAATACAGGTTTTGGTATGCAAAATCCCAACTCTTCACTCTGTGGTCTGGATCTCACCCGAAGTGGATCAATCGGACGGGTCTGAAATGACAATCAGTATCGAGTCTGCCTGCTCCGCCCGGGTGTCATCGGCGAATTCCATCACCGGATCCTGGTGCCCGGACATTTCTCGGGATACTGTATGCAATCGCTGTGTTCGACCGAGCGGGAGGCACACCATGCGGGTTGCTGTTCTGGGCGCGGGCGCGATCGGCGCCTACGTGGGTGCGGCCATGCACCGAGGCGGCACCGAGGTCCATCTGGTCGCGCGCAAGGCGCACCTCGAGGCGATGCGCGAACACGGAGTGCGGGTGCTCAGTCCCCGCGGAGACTTCACCGCGCGTCCCCACGTCACCGACGACCCGGCCGAGATCGGCCCGGTCGACTTCGTTTTCCTCGGGCTCAAAGCCCATTCCTACCCGAGCAGCGGTGAGCTGCTCGAGCCACTGCTGGGCCCCGACACCGCGCTCGTCGCGGCGCAGAACGGGATCCCGTGGTGGTACTTCCACGGCCTGACCGGACATCCGCTTGAGGGCCACCGGGTCGAGACCGTCGACCCGGACGGCGAGACCAGCCGGGTGATGGCGGTCGAGCGCGCCATCGGGTGCGTCGTCTACTGCTCCACCGTGATCGAGGAGCCGGGCGTGATCCGCCACCTCGAGGGCACGCGGTTCTCCCTGGGCGAGCCGGCGGGCGGGGTCTCACCCCGCTGCGTCGCGCTGTCCGAGGCGATGATCGAGGGCGGCCTCAAGGCGCCCGTCGAGCCCAACCTGCGCGACGACATCTGGGTCAAGCTCATGGGCAACGTCGCCTTCAACCCGTTGAGCGCGCTGACGCGGGCGACGATGGCGCAGATGTGCGAGCACGAAGACACGCGCGGGCTCGTGGCCACGATGATGACCGAGACCCTCGCGATCGCCCGGGCCGCGGGGGCGGATCCCCAGGTCTCCGTGGAGAAGCGGATCGACGGCGCCTGGCGCGTCGGCCACCACAAGACGTCGATGCTGCAGGACCTCGAGGCCGGCAAGCCGCTGGAGATCGACGCCATCATCGGCGCCGTCGTCGAGCTGGCCGAGCTCACCGGGGTGCCCGCACCCGCGCTGCGCCACGTGCACGCGGCCATCGGCCTGCTGAACCGCACGGCCACCGCCGTGCCGGTCGGCTGACACCCATCCCACCACCTCCTGGAGGCAGAAGATGAAGCGCAGGAAGGACACCACGCCGTACGCCCGGCTGACGGAGCCGCTGGTGCGGGACTCCGGTGTGCTGCGGCCGGCGACGTGGGAAGAGGCGCTCGACCGCGCCGCCGCGGGGTTCCGGCGCACACTGGAGACGAAGGGCCCCGAGGCCTTCGGCATGTTCTCCTGCGCGCGGTCCACGAACGAAATGAACTACGTGGCCCAGAAGTTCACCCGCGCGGTGATGGGCACGAACAACGTCGACTCGTGCAACCGGACCTGCCACGCGCCGAGCGTGGCGGGTCTGGCGCGGGTGTTCGACAGCGGCGGCGGCACGTCGTCGTACGCGGAGATCGAAGACTCCGACGTGATCGTGATCTGGGGCGGCAACCCGCGCGAGGCGCACCCGATCTTCTTCCAGCACGTGCTCAAGGCCGTCCACAAGGGAGCGAAGCTCTTCGTGGTGGACCCGCGCCGGACGAGCACGGCGAAGTGGGCGCACCGGCAGCTGCAGCTTGAGGTCGGGACCGACATCCCGCTCGCCAACGCGATCGCGCGGGAGATCATCCACTCCGGACTGGCCAACACCACGTTCATCGAGCGGGCCACGGAGGGCTACGAGGAGTTCGCCGCTTCCGTGGAGCCGTGGACGCTCGAGGTCGCCGAGCAGGTCACGAAGGTGCCGGCCGAGCTCATCAAGGAGCTGGCCCACACCTACGCGCGCGCCGACCGCGGGCAGATGTCGTGGACGCTGGGCATCACCGAGCACCACAACGGCACCGACAACGTGCTGTCGCTGATCAACCTGTCGCTGCTGGCCGGGCAGGTCGGGCGCTACGGCGCCGGGCTGAACCCGTTGCGCGGGCAGAACAACGTGCAGGGCGGCGGCGACATGGGCGCGATCCCGGACCGGATGCCCGGGTTCCAGGACATCCTCGATCCGGCCGTGCGCGCGAAGTTCGACGAGGCGTGGGGCTCGCACATCCCGCCGTACAAGGGCAAGAACCTCACGCAGATGCTCGAGGCGATGGAGGACGGCCTGATCACCTGCGTGTACGTGATCGGGGAGAACCCGGTGCAGTCCGAGGCCGACTGCGAGCACACGATCAAGCGCCTGTCGAACATCGAGCACCTGGTGGTGCAGGACATCTTCCTCACCAAGACCGCGCAGCTCGCCGACGTGGTGCTGCCCGCGTCGGCCGCGTGGTGCGAGAGCGACGGCACCTTCACCAACAGCGAGCGGCGCGTGCAGCGCGTGCGCAAGGCGGTGAACCCGCCGGCCGGCGCGCGCGACGACATCGAGGTGCTCTCGGAGCTCGCCCGTCGTCTCGGGCACGACTGGCACTACAGCGGCGACGACGGCCGTGAGGTGTGGGACGAGCTGCGGTCGCTCTCGCCGATCCACACCGGCATGAGCTACGAGCGTCTCGAGGAGCTCGGCGGCATCCAGTGGCCGTGCTACAGCGAGGACAGACTGGAGCCGTCGTTCCTGCACGCCCGCCTGTGGGCCGAGGACCCGGCCGAGCGCGGCCGGCCGGCGCCGTTCACCGTGCTGCGCCACAGCCCGCCGGTCGACGTGCTCGACGACGAGTTCCCGTTGCGGCTCACCACGGGCCGGCGGCTCGACTCGTACAACACCGGCGTGCAGTCCGGCGGGTTCCCGTCGCCGCGCCGGCGCGGCGAGACGCTCGACCTGTGCTCGGCCGACGCCGCGCAGCTGGGTGTGGTGGAGGACGAAATGGTGCAGGTCTCATCGCGGCGCGGTGCGATCGTCGCGCCGGTGCGGATCGACGAGGGGCTGCGCCCCGGCCTGGCGTTCATGACGTTCCACTTCCCGGACGAGGTCGACGTCAACGTGATCACCATCGAGGCGACGGACCCGGTGGCGGGCACGGCGGAGTACAAGGCCGCGGCGATCCGGGTCGACAAGCTGCCCGCCGACGCGGTCGCGGGCTGAGGGGGGCGGGGATGGATCTCCAGTTCCTCGACGCGAAGGCCACGTTCGAAGAACGCGCGGCCGTCGACGCGCTGCCCGAGGGTGCGGCACGGGATCAGCTGCTGCCGGCGCTGCACGCGGTGAACGACCGCGTGGGCTGGATCAGCCAGGGCGCGCTGAATTACATCTGCGAGAAGCTGCACGTGCCGCCGGCCGACGCGTACGGCGTGGCGAGCTTCTACTCGCTGTTCTCGCTCACCGAACGGCCGGAGCGGGTGGTGCACGTGTGCACCGACCTCGCGTGCCGGGTCAACGGGGCCGACACGGTGTGCGACACGCTCACCGAGCACGTCGGCCCGGCGGGCAAGGCACGCAGCGGGGTCACGTGGCTGCGCAGCCCGTGCCTGGGTGTGTGCGAGAAGGCGCCGGCGGCGCTGGCGTTCGAGGCCGGCGACCCGGCGGGCACCGAGCTGCTCGCGCCCGCCACCGGTGCGGAGGTGGTGCTGGCCGCCGGGCGGTCACCAGCCACGGAGGAGGGCGCCGCGCCGGTGCTGCACCAGACCGACCGGGAGTCGCTCAAGCTGCTGCACCGGATCGGGGCTGTCGACCCGGAAAGCCTCGACGACTACCGCGCCACCGGTGGCTACGCGGCGCTGCGCAACGCGTTGCAGCTCGGCCCGAACGGCGTGATACGCGAGGTCACCGACTCCGGGCTGATGGGCCGCGGCGGCGCCGCGTTCCCGACCGGGCGCAAATGGGAGGGCGCGGCGCGCCAGCCCGCTCTGCCGCACTACCTGGTGTGCAACGCGGACGAGAGCGAGCCCGGCACGTTCAAGGACCGCGTGCTGCTGGAGGGCGACCCGTTCGCGCTGGTCGAGGCGATGACGATCGCCGGGTTCGCGACCGGCGCCACCCTCGGCTACCTGTACCTGCGCGGCGAGTACCCGCGGGCGCGCCGGCTCGTGCAGAACGCGATCGACGTCGCCCGCGAGCGCGGATTCCTCGGCACCGACATCATGGGCCACGAGGGGTTCTCGTTCGACATCGAGATCCGCCGCGGCGCCGGTGCGTACATCTGCGGCGAGGAGACGGCGATCTTCAACTCGATCGAGGGCTTCCGCGGGGAGCCCCGGTCGAAGCCGCCGTTCCCGACCGAGCAGGGCCTGTTCGGCAAGCCGACGGTGGTGAACAACGTCGAGACGCTGGTCAACGTACCGCTGATCCTCACCGCCGGCCATGCGGCGTATCGGGAGATCGGCACGGAGAAATCGGCCGGGCCCAAGCTGTTCTGCCTGTCGGGCAACGTGCGCAAGCCCGGCGTGTACGAGGTCCCGTTCGGCACCACGCTGCGTGAGCTGATGGAGCTGGCCGGGGGAGTGCCGGAAGGCCGTGAGCTGCGGGCAGTGCTGCTGGGCGGCGCCGCCGGCGGGTTCGTGCGGCCCGACGAGCTCGACCTGCCGCTGACGATGGAGGACGCGCGGGCCGCCGGCACCACGCTCGGCTCCGGCGTCGTGCTGGCGCTGGACGACCAGGCCGACCTCGGCGGGTTTCTGCTGCGCATCGCGTCCTTCTTCCGCGACGAGTCGTGCGGGCAGTGCGTGCCCTGCCGGATCGGGACGGTCCGGCAGGAGGAGGCGGTGAGCCGCATCGTGGGCGGGCGCAAGCTGAGCACCGGTGCGGACGATCTGGCGTTGCTGCGGGAGGTCGGGCAGGTGATGCGGGACTCGTCGATCTGCGGATTGGGGCAGACGGCGTGGAACGCGATCGAGTCGGCCGTCGAGCGGCTGGGTGCGTTGAACGGAGCGGAGTCATGACCACCGACGACACACTCTTTACCGTGGAGGAGCCATGACGATCGTCGAACTGGGGCTGCCGAAGCGCCTCGTGGAGTTCACTGTGGACGGTCAGACCGTCAGTGTGCCCGAGGGCGCCACGATTCTCGACGCGTGCTCGGCAGTGGGGAAAGAGATCCCCACGCTGTGCTACGGCGACACCCTCAAACCCGCCAACGCGTGCCGCGTGTGCATGGTGGAGGTCGAGGGCTCGCGGACCCTGGTGCCGTCGTGCTCGCGCAAGGCCGAGCCGGGCATGGTCGTGCACACGGATTCCGAGCGCACTCGGACGAGTCGCAAGGTCGTGTTGGAGCTGCTCGGGTCGGCGACCGACCTGTCGACCACTCCCGGCGTCGCCGAGTGGATGGCGGAGGCGGGCGCCGACCCCGAGCGGTTCGGCCCGCCGGCGCCGCCTTCCGACGATCGCGACGACGCGCTGCCGGGCGAGCACGAGCCCGTCGACGGCCTCACCGCGGCCACCGTGCGTCAGCCGGTCAAGGTGGACAACGCGCTCTACGTGCGCGATTACGGCAAGTGCATCCTGTGCTACAAATGCGTGGACGCCTGCGGAGACCAGTGGCAGAACTCGTTCGCGATCTCGGTGGCCGGGCGCGGGTTCGGTGCGCGGATCTCCACGGAGTTCTCGACGCCGCTGCCCGACAGCGCGTGTGTCTACTGTGGAAACTGCGTCGAGGTCTGTCCCACGGGCGCGCTGAGCTTCAAGGCCGAGCACGACAAACGCGAGGCCGGCACCTGGGACGAGTCCCGGCAGACGGAAACCACGACCGTGTGCACGTTCTGCGGAGTCGGCTGCAACCTCACCCTCCACGTGCAGGACAACGAGATCGTGAAGGTCACCAGCCCGCACGACAGCTCCGTGACCCACGGAAACCTCTGCATCAAGGGCCGCTTCGGCTGGCAGCACGTGCAGAACACCTGAGGGCGGTCCCGGACCGCCTTCCCACGGACCCGCCGTCTCCCGTCCCGGCCACCTTCACCGCGGACGTGCGGGACGGCGGGTCCCGCGCGCTCTTTTCCTCGCGGCAAACCCCGAACGAAGGGGGCAATGGTGCCTTCTGTCGAAGAAATCTCCCGAATCGTGGCCGCCACCGTCGCGCCGGCCGCGGCCGAAGCCGACCGGCTCGCGCGGTTCCCGCGAGCGGCGGTGGCCGCCTTGAGCCGCAAGGGTGTGCTCGCGATGACGGCGTCGCGGCGCCTCGGCGGCGGTGGCCACGGGCTGGCGGAAGCCGCGCGGGTGGTCGAGGTGGTGGCGCGTTCGTGCGCGAGCACGGCCACGGTGCTGCGTTCGCACTTCGCGGCCGTCGCGGTGCTGGAGGTGCACGCCGACCAATCCGTGCGCGCAGACCTCGCCGCGGGCCGCCACCTCAGCACGCTGGCGCTGTCCGACGCGGCGCAGGGCAGCCGGCTGCTCGCACCCGACGGCGTGGCCAGTGCCCACGGCGGGGTCGTCGACCTGGCGGGCCGGAAGGCGGGTGTGATCGCGGCGGGCGAGGCCGACAGCTACGTGTGGTCGACCCGGCCGGCGAGCGGCCGGGGCGCCGCGACGCTGTGGTTCGTGCCCGGTCACGCGCCGGGCTTGTTCGTGCCCGCTTCGGGCGGCGGCCTGGGGTTGCGGGCGTCCGCGGCTACCACGGTGTGCGCGGATCCCGTACAGCTGCCCGAAAACACGGTCCTCGGGCGCGACGGCGACGGCGCCGAGGTGGTGCTGGATCTGGCGTTGCCGTGGTTCCTCGGCCTCGGTGCGGCCGTTGCGCTGGGGCTCGCGGAGGTCGCGATCGAGCGGGTCGCCGCGGGTGGTACCGGCGCGGCGCGGGTGGAGTCGGCCCGGATGCGCCTGCGGGCTTCGGCCGTGCGGGTGCTGGCCGCTGACGCGTTCGCGACGTACAGCTGGGACCCCGTCCACGCGCTGGCGAAGTTCTTCCACCTCTGGCTGTCCGCGGGGGAAGCCGTCACGGCCATCACCGAGGCGGCCCTGCGGCTGTCCTCGGCCTACCCCGGCGACGCAGTGCTGGAACGGTGCTTCCGCGACGCACGGGCGCACTGCGCGCTGGAGCCGACCGTCGACACCGTGGTGGACCTCGCGGCCGGCGCCGACTGTGGCGCGGTGGCGGAACTGCACTCCGCCCTCTAACCGCATGCTTCTCACCGCGTGCGCTCTGCCCCGTGGCCGTTGACCGCGTGCCCGCCAGGCGGCATACTCTCGATATGCGGAAGAAAGCTTCCGTGATGCGAAATGAAGAGGTCCGAGCAATCCGATGAGCCGAGGTATCCGATGACCGGTCCCGCCGGGGCGCGGCACTCGCTGCCCTACACCGCCAACCTGTCGATCCTGTTCACCGAGCTCCCGCTGCTCGAGCGCGCGCAGGCCGCTCGGGCAGCGGGCTTCACCGCGGTCGAGTACTGGTGGCCGTTCGACAGTGCCGACCCGCGGCCGGTCGAGGTCGAGAAGTTCGTGCGCTCCATCGAGCAGGCCGGCGTGCGGCTGACCGGGCTCAACCTGTTCGCCGGCGACATGGCCGCGGGCGAGCGCGGGCTCGTGTCGTGGGTCGGGCGCGAGGCCGAGTTCGCGGTGAGCCTGACGATCGCGATCGGGATCGCGGACCGGCTCGGCTGCCGCAGCTTCAACGCGCTGTACGGCAACCGGCTCGACGGCGTCGCACCGTCCGAACAGGACGCGCTGGCGCTGGAGCACCTGGCCACGGCCGCGGAGGCGGCGGGCAAGATCGGGGCACAGATCGTGCTCGAGCCGCTGTCGGGCACGCCGGCGTACCCACTGAAGACGGCGGCCGACGCGGTCGCGGTGGCCGACCGGCTGGGGCTGGACAACGTGCTGCTGCTCGCGGACCTCTACCACCTGGCGGTGAACGGCGACGACCTCGACTCCGTGATCGCCGGGTACACCCCGCGCACCGGGCACGTGCAGATCGCCGATGCGCCGGGCCGGCACCAGCCGGGCACGGGGGAGCTGGACCTCGAGGGGCACCTGGAAAAGCTGGAGGCGGCGGGCTACCGCGGGCACGTGGGGATCGAGTACAAACCGGAGGGTCCCACGCTCGCGTCGCTGGCCTGGCTGCCGGAAGAGCGAAGGGGAGACAAATGAGCAAGGTGGGATTCATCGGCCTGGGCGTGATGGGCACGCCCATGGCCGCGCACCTGGCCGGTGCGGGACACGACGTGAGCGGTTTCGACCTGAGCGCCGACGCGCTGGCGAAGCTGACCGCCGCGGGCGGGCGCGCGGCGTCCGACGTGGCCGACGCGGTGGCCGAGGCGGACGTGGTCGTCACGATGCTGCCCGACCACCCGCAGGTCGAGCAGGTGGTGCTGGCGGCGGGCGGGGTGCTCGACGTCGCCAAGCCGGGCACGTTGCTGGCCGACATGAGCACCATCCGCCCGGAGACGTCGATCGCCGTCGCGAAGGCCGGTGGTGCCAAGGGGATCCGGGTGCTCGACGCGCCGGTCTCCGGGGGCCAGGCGGGCGCGGAGCAGGCCGCACTGTCCATCATGGTCGGTGGCGAGACCGGGGACTTCGAGGCGGCCAAGCCGATCTTCGAGGTGCTCGGCAAGACGATCGTCCACGTGGGACCCCACGGCGCGGGCCAAGTCGTGAAGGCGGCCAACCAGCTCGTGGTCGGCGGCATCTACGGGCTGGTCGCCGAGGCGATCGTGCTGCTGGAGGCGTCCGGGGTGGACGCCGGCACCGGGCTCGACGTGCTGGCGGGCGGGCTCGCCGGGAGCCGCATCCTGGAGCTCAAGCGCAAGTCGATGGTCGCGCGGCAGTTCCAGCCGGGCTTCCGGATCGACCTGCACCACAAGGACATGGGCATCGCGCTCGCGGCCGCGCGCCAGGCCGACGTCGCCCTGCCGCTGACCGGGCTGGTCGCCCAGCTCGTGGCCGCGGGGCGCGCCATGGGCCACGGCTCGCTGGACCACTCGGCGCTGCTGAAGGTCGTCGAAGAGCTCTCCGGGCGCGACTGACGAGGAGAGCAGACGACGGCCCGAGTCCCCGCCAGACAAGCGGCCGTCGACGTGCTCGCCGATGAGGGTGTGACCTTCGGCTTCCCGGCACGGACAACGTGAAGATCATGGAGGCCTACGGCTGCTCCGGCACGCACGTGGCCGGCAGGGGCGAGGTCCGGTCGTCGCTGGAGTTGGCGCGCAAGGAAGCCGGGCGCACGCGCCGGCCGGTGCTCGTCGAGATCATGATCGAGCGCGAGGCCAACTGGGCGATGGGTGCGGCGCTCGGGGCGGTGAATTCGTTCGAGAGCGCGAGCTGGGTTTCTGCCGCGGGCGGGTCCGGGTGTGCGGGACCCGCCCGCGGCAGTGCTTTCTTGCTTTCTACTTGCTGTCGACGAGGCCGGCCAGCGACGCGAGCGTTTCGGCGTGGCGGCTGCCCGGGGCGGCGTGGAAGACCACCAGCGACAATGCGTCGGGGCCGGGGAGGGTGAGCTTGTCGCTGTGCAGGTCGAGGGGGCCGGCGGCCGGGTGGCGGAAGCGGGCGAGGTGGCCGGTGCGGGGCTTGACGTCGTGGCGGGACCACAGTTCGCGGAAGCGCTCGCTCTTCGCGGAGAGCTCGGTGACGAGTTCGGTGGCGGCGGGGTCGCCGACGTCGTGGCCGAGTGAGGCGCGCAGGCCGCCCACGCCGTCGGCCGTCATTTCGTCCCAGTCGACGCGGAAGTCTGCTCGGCGGGGTCGAGGAACACTTCGCGCAGGAGGTTGTGGCCGGCCGCGTAGTGGGGCGAGAGGGCGGTGGCGACGGCGTTGGCGGCGCGGACGTTGGTGAGGCGGTCCTGCACGTACGCGGGCGTGGCCGGCCAGGTGCCGATCAGCTCGGCAATGCTGGGCGGCACCACCGGCGGCGGCCCCACGGCCGTGGCGGGCGCGGGGGCGGTGAGGCTGTGGAGGTGGTTCGTGGCGTCGTCGTCGAGGCCCAGCACGCGGGCCAGCGCGTCGAGGGCCTGCGCAGACGGGTTCTGGTCGCGGCCCTGCTCGAGGCGCATGTAGTAGTCGCTGCTGATCCCGGCCACCAGTGCCAGCTCCTCGCGGCGCAGGCCGCGCACACGCCGCCGCCCGCCGGCGGGCAGGCCGACGTCTTCGGGCGACACGAGCTGGCGCCGCGCCCGGAGTTAGTCGCCGAGGAGGTTGTCCACGCCCGACAGTCTACGAGAGCGCGGCCAGGAGTCCGAAGTAGACGGCGCCGCCCACCACCGCGCCCACGAAGACGCCGCTGGTCACCTCGGCCGTCGTGTGGTCACCCAGCTCCACGCGCGACCACGCGACCCACAGCACGAACGGCACCAGCAGGAGCAGCCACGGCCCGTACACCCACACGAGCATCACCGTCGCGCCCGCGGCGACCTCGGCGTGGATGGAGATCTTGAACTTCAGCCCGAACGTGATCGCCACCGCCACCACAAGGCAAGCCAGCTCGGTCGCCGTCAGCGCGACCAGTTCCTCAGGCGCCCCACCGACGATCAGCACCACGAACCCGGTCGCCAGCGAGGCCAGGCACACCGCCAATGGCACCACCCGACCCGCCCTGTTGGTCACGTGGTGCGAGTCCCACTTCCCGCGCCGCGCCCCCCGCACTATGACGGCCATGGGAATCAGCGACCCCGTGACGCCCACGACGAGCCCCCACAGAACCGTCGCCCCGACCCGGTGGCCGGTCACCTCCCACGCCACCGCGAGCGGCAACCCCAGCACCCACACCCACGGCGCCAGCACCTCCGTCGCGACGCGCGCCGCGCCCCGCCGAACCCCACCAGACGCCGAGGCGGTCGAGGACATCGGTCTCCTTGCGTTGGGGGAAACCGCGGGTTTCGCGGAGAGCTTCGAGATTCTACGGCGTTCCGCGTTGGCCTTTGCCGCCGCGCGTCCCCGGTGTGCACGGCCGCGCTCAGGGGTTCGGAGAGTGCTGTTCAGGGTCTGTCGAATAGCTCAGCCATTGCTGTACTGGTCGGCACACACTGAGCCGTGAAACCAGCCCACGCGCGAGTCGGCCGCGCCCTGGCAGACCCGATGCGGTGCCGCATCCTCGTCGCCCTCCTGGACGGTGTGGCGTTTCCGGCGCGCTTGGCCGAGACGCTCGGGTTGAGCAGGCCAACGTCTCCACCACCTGTCCTGCCTGCGCGGCTGCGGCCTCGTCCTCGCCACCTCAGAGGGCCGCCAGCTCCGCTACACGCCGGCCGACCCACACCTGCCCCACGCCCTCTCCGTACTGACACAGGTCGCCGTCGCCCGGACAGCCGAGTTCGCGGATGAGGAAGTGCCTGCCGCGGAGTTCGCCCGATTGCTCCCGAGCCGCTGCAGGCGCCGGCGGCTGTCGAGGAGAGTCGGGTGCGATTCGGCCGGTCTTCCGCTGTGCCGGAGGCTTCAGCCAACCGGCAACGCCTGGCTGGGGCCGGTTGTGTGGGCGGCGACCTGCTCGGCACGGAGGCGGCGTGATCAGTCACGAGGCACGGGTCGAACCCGCGGCTGCCGACGAGTGCTGCGGCGGCGCCGGCTGCTGTGCGCACGAACCGGCGCCCTCGGGCGATCGGCGTCGAGCGTCGGCGGTGTCGAGCGTCGGCGGTGTCGAGCGACGGCGGTGCCGGGCGTCGGCGGTGCCGGGCGTCGGCGGTGCCGGGCGATCGGCGTCGGGCGTCGGCGGTGCCCGGGGGAGTGGCGACGCGTATTGGCTCGGAGGGTGCGGCGGCCGGTGGCCGGTGAGAATCGCGCACAACGTGGTCGAGGCCGTGCTCGCGCTGGTCGCGGGGGAGGCAGTGGGCTCGGGTGCGCTGATGGCGTTCGGGCTGGGATTCAGTGGTGGTGTCCGCGTCGGCGGTGCCGATCCTGTCGGCGCGCAGCGCAGGGCCGGCCGCGAGCCCGGCGCCGCGAGCGCCGTGGCCGACTCCAAGCCGACCCTGCTGTGCCTTGCGCGCTGCGCGTTCAAGCCGACCCTGCTGTGCCTTTGCACGCTGCGCGTACAAGAAGACCCTGCTGTGCCCTTACCTCTCGGCGGTGTTGCCGGCCGGGCTGCTGCTCAACACGCTGTCCGGCTGGTACTGGGCCGATGCGGTCGTCGCGCTGGTCATCGCGGTGGCCGCGGTGCGGGAGGGCCGCGAGGCCTGGCGCGGGGAGCGCTGCTGTTGAGTGTGCGCCAGCCCGCGGTCGCGGCCGAGCCACCACTGCAACCCCCGCAGCACCACCGCGAACGCGATGAACACGCCCACCAGCAGCACCGAACCGTCGAGATCACTCACCGCACGCCTTCTTCCCACGCGTCACCCTGACGAACCCCAGCGTGCGGCGGCATGTCCCGGCTCGCCTCCGGCGCTCACGCTTCCTTGACGCCCGCGGGAACGACGTTGACGTCACGCGCCGGGTGCGCGTGGATCAACGCCCGTGCGAGCCGCGGCAAGGCTGTCGCCATGTGCTGCTCGGCGGCGTGCGCGATGCGGTGTGCCTCGGCGAGCGTGCGGCCCGGGTCGACCGACACCTCCGCCTCGGCCGCGAGGGTGTGGCCGATCCAGCGCAGCCGGATCGCGTCGACGCCCAGCACGCCGGGCGTCTCGGCGAGCGCGTGCTCGGCGTCGTCCACCAGATGCGGGTCGACTGCGTCGAGCAGCCGGCCGAACACCTCGCGCGCGGCGTCGCGCAGCACCAGCACGATCGCCACCGTGATGAGCAGGCCCACCACCGGATCGGCCCATGTCCAGCCGGCGAGCGCCCCGCCCGCCGCGAGCACCACGGCGAGGCTTGCGAACCCGTCGGTCCGCGCGTGGAGCCCGTCCGCGACGAGCGCCGCCGACCCGATCCGCCGCCCGACGCGGATGCGGAAGCGCGCGACGAGCTCGTTGCCCACGAAACCGATCACGCCGGCGAGCGCCACCCACCCGGCGCCCGTCATCGGGCGCGGGTTCAGCAGGCGGTCGATCGCCTCGTAGCCCGCGAGCACCGCGGACCCGGCCATCACCACCAGGATCACCAGGCCGGCGAGATCTTCCGCGCGCCCGAGCCCGTGCGTGAAGCGGCGCGTCGCCTGCCTCCGCGCGAGCAAGAACGCGACGGCGAGCGGCACGGCGGTCAGCGCGTCGGCGAAGTTGTGCAACGTGTCGCCGAGCAGTGCGACCGACCCGGTGAACCCGACCACCACGAGCTGGGCGACCGCCGTCGCCAGCAGCCCGGCGAACGACAGCCACAACGCGCGCATCCCGGAGCGGCTCGCCTCGAGCGTGTCGTCGACGAGCTCCGCCGACTCGTGGTTGTGCGGTTTCAGGGCGTGCTTGAGCCGGCCCCAGTGCCCGTGGCCGTGCCCATGCCCGTGTCCTGCGCTTTTCATGTCCGGAACGGTAGCAGAACGAATGAAGATGTGTTCAT
Organism: Amycolatopsis sp. NPDC051372; assembly: GCF_040682095.1. Lineage (NCBI taxonomy): Bacteria > Bacillati > Actinomycetota > Actinomycetes > Pseudonocardiales > Pseudonocardiaceae > Amycolatopsis > Amycolatopsis sp. NPDC051372. The sequence continues at coordinate 64,963 of NZ_JBFBAF010000012.1, read as the reverse complement.
GTCTCCTGCGGTGTTCTAGTCTCCTTTCCATGGGACACGGGGTCGAAGGGCGACGCCGCCCCGCGGGACCGCTCGACGCGACCACCGCGGCCGCGGTGGCCACCACGCTGCAGGCGCTCGCGACCCCGAGCCGCCTGCTGATCCTCAGCGCGCTGCGCGAGCAGCCCCTCGCGGTCGGGGACCTCGTGGCCGCGGTCGGGATGGAGCAGTCGGCCGTGTCGCACCAGCTGCGGCTGCTGCGCAACCTCGGGCTGGTCGTGGGCACCCGCAACGGCCGCAGCATCGTCTACAGCCTGCACGACAACCACGTCGCCCAGCTGCTCGACGAAGCCGTCTACCACAGCGAACACCTGCGGCTCGGGGTCGCGGACCGCGCGGGGGAAGCCGGGTAGTCGAGCCGGCGTCGGGGTGTGTCTCGGGCGGTGGGCGCTCCCTTCGTTCGCCTAGACTTCGGGTGTGAGTGAGTCTTGCGATGCCATCGACGAGGTCATCGCGCAGTGGCGGCAGGAACGGCCGGACCTGGACCTGTCCGCCATGGACGTGTTCGGCCGGCTCGCCCAGCTGACCCGGCTGGTCGAGTCCGCAGTGGAGCGCGTGTTCACCGAGCACGGCCTGCGCCCCGGCGAGTTCGACGTGCTCGCCGCGCTGCGCCGAACGGGCCCGCCCTACACGCTCACCCCCTCCGAGCTCTCGGCCGCGCTGATGACCTCCCGCGCCGGCATGACCAACCGCCTCGACCGCCTGGAGGCAGAGGGTTATGTCGAGCGCAGCCTCGACCCGGCCGACCGCCGCAGCTTCCGCATCACCCTCACCCCCGCCGGCCGCGACGTCATCGACGCGACCCTCACCGACCACGCGGCGGGTCTCGCGAAACTCCTTTCCTCGGCCACCAGTCCGGACGACGCGGCGACGCTGAGCCGCATCCTCAAGGCCATGCTCGCGGAACTCGGCTGACACCTGGCGGACGACAGCCTGAATCGTCCTGTGTGGACGGACCCGGCGACGACGAATCTCGGCCACCGGCGGCGGCGGCGGTGGTGGGGCGACTGCCGCCACTGGCCGCAGCGCGGCCGCGATAACCGGCACGGCGTTCCGACACGGCGGCCACCGGGCAGGCTCGACCGCCGAACCGACGGCGCTGATGGCCGGCCGGGCCATCCCGCGCGGACTGAACGGTAACGACAATGCGGGCCACCTCGACTGCAGTGGACCGAGTGCCGCCAGTTGGCCGCCGCGCCTTCGCGACGGCCGACAGTGCGCTCCGGCGCGCGCCACTGGCCGGAGTGGGGTGCTGAGGCTGGGTGCCTCGGCGCCAAGCTGTGTCGCTGCTGTTCCGCGACGGCCGGTGGTGTGGTCTGGCTCGCGTCATCGGTCGGGGCGGGGTGCTGAGTCTGGCTGCCTCAGTACCAAAGCGGCGTCGCTGGTGTCCCGCGTCGGCGAGCGGCGCGGTCCGGTCCGCCTCCACCCCACTGGCCGGGGCGGGATGCTGAGGCTGGCTGCCTCAGCACCAATCGGCGTCACTACCGGTTCGCGGCGGCCGGCGGCGCGCTCCGGTTCGCCCCCATGGTCGAGGCGACGTGCTGAGGCTGGCAACCCCAGCGCCGAACGCGCGTAGACGCGTTTGATCCGAGACGGCCGGTGGTGCGCTCGAGTCCGCCCCGCCAGCGGTCAGGGCGGAGCACCGGGGCCGGCTTACTCTTCATAGCGGCGTCGCGGGTGGTGCGGGACGTCCGGTGGTGCACTCCGGATTCGCCCCGCCGGTCGGGGTGTGATGCCGGGGCTGGCTGCCTCAGCGCCAAAGTGGCGTCGTCGCAACTGATCCGCAGTATCCGCACGCCGCGGCGGGCCCTGTCCTCCGTACAGGGATCGTGTGGTTACAGATCCTCCGTCCAGCCGCGCGGCACTGCGGCGGCGAAGCCTTCATCGTCGCTCGCCCGATGCCACCGCGCGCGGCAACGGCACCCTGATCGAGTCGCGCGCTTCACCGTGCGCCGGCAGGCAAAGTCAGAACGGCGGATCCCCCGCACCCGCCGCGACCGGCATCGGGGCGGCTGGGGACCACGGGCTGTTGGAGCCGGCCGAACTCTCCGGGGAACCACCAGCGGGCGGGCCGGAACGGTTGGCGCGGTTGACTTTCGCCGTGGCGTAGCGCAGGGAGGGGCCGATTTCGTCGACCTGGAGTTCCACGACGGTGCGGCGCTCGCCTTCCTTGGTGTCGTAGGAGCGTTGGGTGAGGCGGCCCTGGACGATGACGCGCGCGCCGCGGGTGAGGGATTCCGCGGCGTTTTCCGCGGGCTGACGCCAGAGCGCGCAGCGTAAGAAGAGGGCTTCGCCGTCTTTCCATTCGCCGGAGGCGCGATCGAAGGTGCGCGGGGTGGACGCGACGGTGAAGTTGGCGACTGCGGCGCCGGACGGGGTGAAGCGCAGCTCCGGGTCGGACGTGAGGTTGCCGACGATGGTGACGACCGTGTCTCCGGCCATGGTGTTCTCCTCGGGTTCCGGCGGCACCCCGGGGTGAGGGCCGCTTCCGGGATTCAGGAGACCATCCGGGTACGACAGTTTCTCCGACCGTGGCCGTCACCCCATTAGGTGGTGTGCCGGAACCCTTCCTTCGGCCGTGGCCGGATCGGCGCCACCACGGCACGATGGGCGGCCGAGGCTGCGGAGAGGGAGCGGATGAGGAGCTGGAAGAAGGCGCGCGCGGGAGTGCTGGCGCTGGCGGTGGTGGCGAGCACCGTGGCAACCACAGCGGCAACCACTGCGGCAACCCCCGCGAGTGGCACCGCGACCGACTGCTGCGGTGGCCCCTCGTCCTGGACCACCGGGGACAAGTCCGCTCTCGGCACCTCGGCGACGACGCAGAGCCCCGTCTGGTTCACCGTCGCGAACGGCGTGACGTCCGAGGTCTTCTACCCGCGCTTGGACGTCCCCGAGACGCAGGACATGCAGTACGTGATCACCGACGGATCCTCCTTCGTCGACCTCGAACGCGACGCCACGAACCACGTCGTCTCGATGCCCGACGAGAAGTCCCTCGAATACACCGTCACCAACACCGCGAAGAGCGGCCGCTACCGCATCACGACCACGTATGTCACCGACCCGGCCCGCGCGACGCTCGTGACCCGCACCCGGTTCCAGTCGCGCGACGGTGGCACGTATCGGCTTTACCTGCTCGCCAACCCGTCCATGGCGGGTGGCGCGGGCGGGGACATCGCGTCGTGGGACGGCAGCGGCCTCGTGGCGAGTGGCACGGAGAACCTCTTCGGCACGACGACCACCGTCGTGTCCTCGCTGCGGGTGTCGACCGGGTTTTCCGCGCACGACAACGGATACTCCGGTGCCGCCAGCGACTGTCTCGTCGACCTGCGCGCCGACCGCACGCTGGACAACGGGTTCGACTCCGTCTCCGGCGCCGGCAACGTCGTCCAGTGTGGACAGATCCCGGTCGCCGCGGACACGACCTTCACCGCCGCCCTCGGGTACGGCTCGAGCGCACAAGCCGCGACGAGTGCGGCGACCGGTTCACTGGCCGCCGGGTTCGGCTCGCTGGAATCCGGCTACCGCACGGGCTGGAACTCCTACGTCGGCAGCCTCAAGCCCGCGCCCGCCAGCGTCGCGGGGGATCAGCAGCGGCGCCGCGCGTATTACGTCGCCGCGATGGCGTTGCACGCGGCCGAGGACAAGACGTTCCGCGGGGCCGGCGTGGCCGGGCTCGCGACGCCGTGGGGCGACGTCGTCAACGGCGACAGCCTCGGCGACGGTTACCACCGCGTGTGGGGCCGCGACCTCTACCAACAGGCCACCGGTCTCCTGGCCGCCGGTGACACCGCGCAGCCGAAACGCATGGCGCAGTTCCTGTGGGGCTCGCAGTGGATCGGCTCGCCGACCGCCGGCGACGGCACGACGTACCCGGCCGGCGCCTTCCCGCGCTACAGCCCCGTGAGCGGCGTCGCCGGCGCCAGTGCCCAGCAGCTCGGGTGTTGCGAGCAGCTCGACCAGGACGCCGACGCGATCGTGCTCGCCTGGCTGACCGGTCTCACCGACGCCGCCACGTACGCGAAGGTCAAGGTCACCGCCGAGCACCTGCGCACGAGCGGTCCCGCCACGACCGAACGCTGGGAAGAGCAGTACGGCCGGTCGCCCTCGTCGATCGCCGCGGAGATCGCGGGACTCGTGACGGCCGGCGCGATCGCCCGCGCGAACGGCGACACCGCGAGCGCCACCACGTGGGAGTCCACAGCGGACTCATGGGGGGCGTCGCTCGACTCGTGGACCGTGACGACGTCCGGTTTCTGGGGCGGCCACACGTACTACGAACGGCTCGACAAGGGCACCGACCCCGACGACGGCGGCCAGATCTGCTTCGACGAAGGCTGTTTCTACGAGCACGACGTGGTCGACTTCGGCTTCCTCGATCTCGTGCGGCTCGGCGTGCGCGCGCCGGCCGACCCGACGATCGCCGCCTCGATCGCTCCGACGGCCGCCGCGTCGGACGGCAACGCGCCGATGCAGGTGACCCTGCCCGACGGGGACGTCTACTTCCACCGCTACCCGCACGACAACTACGGCGAAAGCACCTCCGCCTGCACCGGCTGGCCCGCCGGCGGCCCGCAACGCTTCGGGCGGCTGTGGCCCGTGCTGTCCGGCGAACGCGGCGAGTACGAGCTCGCCAACGGCCGCTCGGCCGCGCTCTACCTCAAGTCCATGGCCGACGCCGCCAACGACGGCTACTTCATCCCCGAGCAGGTGTGGGACCGCTCCAGTGGCTGCTTCGCCCTCGGCCGCCCGACGGGCAGCGCCGCACCGCTGATGTGGGCCGAAGGCCAGTACCTGCGCCTGGCGCAGAGCATGGACGCGGGCCACAACCTCGACACGCCTTCGGTGGTGAAGGACCGCTACGGCAACTGAGGCCCGCCTGATGAGGCGGTGGCTCGTGCGCGCAGCTCGCAGGAGGTGACGCGGAGCATCGTGCGCAAGCCCGGCTTTGGCCGTTGATGCGCGCCCGCACCCGACCGGCGGCGGAGGTCCGGCAAAACGCGGCCGGCGTCGAGCGTTGCGGGCCGGCAACACGTCACGCGTCTCCGGTGGTGAAGCACCAGCACAGCGCGTGTGGCGGTCGCACTGGAATGCCTACAGGTCCGTCGAGAACGCCACGCTCTTCTGCTCCCGCACCTCCGCCAGCCGTGCTTCCAGGGCGTTCGTGATCGCCGTCCAGGCGTCGCTGCCCAGGACCAGGCGGCGGGGCGCCGGGGTCTGGTCCACGGTGGCGATCATGGCCGCCGCCATGCGGGAGGGGTCGCCGATGGCGAGGCTGGTGCGTTCCTCCAGGACCTGGCGAATGCGGGACGCCGGGGACACGGCGTAGGCGTCGATCTTGGGTGCCAGCCTGGAGTTGCCGTAGCGGAACTCGGTGCGGGCGCCGCCCGGTTCGACAAGGGTGACGCCGATTCCGAAGGGCGCGACTTCGTCGGCGAGGGCGTCGGCGAAGCCTTCGATGCCCCACTTCGTCGCGTGGTAGAGGGAGCCGCCCGGCCAGGCGACCTGGCCGCCGACCGAGGAGAGCTGCAGGACGCGGCCGCCGCCGTCGGCGCGGAGGTGGGGCAAGGCGGCGCGGACGAGCTGGATGGAGCCCAGCAGGTTGGTGTCGAGCTGGTGGCGCACCTGCTCGTCGGTGAGCTCCTCGGCGGCGCCCATGAGGCCGTAGCCGGCGTTGCTGACCACGACGTCCAGGCGCCCGAAGTGGGCATGCGCGGCGTCGACGACCGGGCGGATGGCACCGGTGTCGGTCATCTCCAGCAGAGAGACTTGGAACGCGGCGCCGTAAGACTCGACGAGGTCGGCCACCGAGTCGAGGCGGCGGACGGTGCCCGCGACACGGTCGCCGGCGGAAAGCAGCTGTTCGGCGAGGTGCCGGCCGAAGCCGGTGCTCACGCCCGTGATGAACCAGGTTCGTGTCATGTCTTCAGCCTGGGCCGCGGTTGCGCGGCCAACCAGACTCCGATGACAGGGGTGCCGGCAGGGCCACCTTCGGCGAATTATCGTGGGGGACATGGCGGGAAACGTGATCGGCGAGTACCTGCGCGCGCGGCGCGAGCAGGTGCGGCCGGAGGACGTCGGGATCACCGTGAACGGCCACCGGCGCGTGCCGGGTCTGCGGCGTGACGAGCTGGCGATGCTCGCGGGCATCAGCACGGAGTACTACACGCGGCTGGAGCAGGGCCGGGATCGCCACCCGTCGGCGCAGGTGCTCGACGCCGTGGCGCGTGGGCTCCACCTCGACCGCGAGGCCACCGCGTACCTGCACGACCTCGCCGACCCCGCGCCGCGCCGTCGCCGCGCTCCGGAGAGCCACGAGCACGTCAGGTCCAGCGTCGCGCGGCTGATCGCGTCGTGGGAGCTGACGCCGGCGTACGTGCAGGGCCGCCACCTCGACGTCCTCGCCGCCAACGCGATCGCCGCCGCGTTGTCGCCCGTGTACACGCCGGGCACGAACCTATTGCGCGCTGTTCTCCTCGACCCCGCCGCGCAGGAGTTCTTCACCGGGTGGGAAAGGCGGGTGGGCGGTCTCGTCGCGAGCTTGCGCGCCGCCGGCGACCCGGATGATCCGCGGCTGGCCGGGCTGGTCGCGGAGCTGTCGGAGGAGAGCGAGCTGTTCCGCAGCCTCTGGCCCCGCCACGACGTGCGTCCGCAGCCGGGCGGCGGGACCCACCACCTGTACCACCTGCGGGTCGGCGAGCTGGAGCTGCAGTACGACAAGTTCGCGGTCAGCGGCGCCGAAGACCAGCTGATGGTGATCTACCACGCCGAACCCGGCACGCGGTCGGCCGAGGCTCTCCGGAAGCTGTCGGAGGGCCTCAGCGGACGAGGTGGAACGACTGAGCCGCAGGGGCGAACGTCACCGACTGCCCGCGTGTCACGGTGACCGCGTCGTTCTCGAGGCCGTCGCCGAACGCGGTGAGGTGATCGGACTCGACGTCGATCGTCAGCGCCGAAGTCGTGAGCTCGCCCTCGGTGAGCGAGGTCCCGGTCGTGGGGGAGGGCCACGCTTCCCGGACGAACCACACGAGCCGGCGTTCGTCGACGGCCGGCAGGCGCAGCGGGCTGTGCCGTTCCTGCCAGACCGACCGGCACCAGCCCGTGGCACCGGTGCCGGTGCCGACCAGCAGGCCCGACGACGCCTGCCGCTCGGGGCCGAGGCGGTAGCGCGCGGTCTGGTGGCTCGGGTGGCCGAGGTAGATCTCGTTGAGCGCCAAGAGCTTCTGGCCGTCGTCGGCGGTCAGCTCGACCATCGTGCGGGGCTCGACGGAGTCCAGCGAGCGCAGCAGGTCCGCCGTGGCCGCGGCCGGGTGGCGCACCAGGACGCCCGGCTCACCGGGCGTGACGCCGACGACAGGCTGGCCTGCCAGGTACTTCGCGACGTTCGCGACCAGCCCGTCCTGCCCGACGACGAGCACCACGTCCTCCGGCGTGAACAGGAAGCGCGACAGGTCCGCTCGCTCGACGCTGCCGCGGCGCCAGTCGAGGGGAATGGCGGCCGACACCGCGGTCAATGTCCGCCGCAGCGCCGCGTCCTGCGCCACCAGGTCACCCAGGGAGCGGTCGTCGAGCGAACGGCCGCGCGTGGCCAGGAAGAACTCCGCCTGGCCGAGCGTGCCGTGGCGGGCGAGCAGCTCGTCGAGCTCGGTGCGCCGGTGCACCACCACGGCCCGCGGGGCGAGGCTCACGACCCGATCCCCAGCCGGGCCAGCAGCGGTGTGAGCAGGTCGGGCGTGAGCACGAGGCTGTCGATCTTCGGCAGGTTCGCCGCCAGCTCCTTCACAGCCAACGCCCGCAGCACCGGCTCCGGCAGGTCGCGGTACGCGGCCAGCCGCGCGGCCTCGCCGGCCGCCTCCGCTTCGCCGAGCGTGCGCGTGGCTTCGGCCTTCACCTGCGCCAGCCGCGTGTCCCGGCTCGCGCGCGCCTCGGTCTCGATGTGGTCGGCCGCCGCGGCTTCTTCGGCCTGACGCCGGGCGTTGGCGCCTCGCTGGGCGAGCAGCTGCTCCTCGCGCCGGGCGAGCTCGATCTTGTTCTGCAGCTCGTTCTCGCCGATCGCGCGCTCGCGTTCCACGGCCAGCGCGCGCCGCTCGTAGGTCGCGCGATCGGCTTCCTGCTGCACCTTCTCTCTCGCGGTCGTCTGCAGCGCCTTCTCGACCTCCGGCTCGGCGCGGATCGCGACGACGCGTACGTCGAGCACGGCCGAACCCGTCTGCGCGAGCCGCGTGTCCTCCTCGGCCAGCCCCGCGCGGATGCGGTCGCGCACGGCGCCGACACCGTCCACAAGGGCCTCCGCGAGCTGCGTGCGGGTGAGCACGTCGAGGGCGTACTGCTGCACGTTCTCCGTGAGCAGCCCGCTGATCTGCGCCAGCGGGTCGCCGCGCCAGCGGCCCGTATCCGGGTCGACGGAGAAGTCGAGGCGCTGGGCGGCGAGCGCCGGGTCGACCACGCGGAACGTGAGGGCGAGCTGCACCGTCACGTCCTGGAAGTCGGCCGTGCGCGCGTGGAAGAGCAACGGCAGCTCGCGGTCGTCCACCGGGATCTCCGACAGGGCCGCGGCCAGCGGCCGGTACCAGAACGACAGCCCGGTGCCGTCGTGCACGAGCTTGCCGCCGCGCAGGTGCCGGATGTGCGCGGTCGGCACACCGCGCAGGTGCCGGAACCCGAACCGGCGCTTGATGTCCACCATGGGGCCTCCTTATCGTCGCCGTGACGATATGGGCCCGACGGTCTTTTCGTCAAGCTGACGATTACGGTGTAGTGTGCGACACATGGAGGAGTTCCCGCCCAGCGCGGTCACCGTGGACCTCGTCGTGCTCACGATCACGGGGGAGCAGCTCTGCGTGCTGTTGGTGCGGCGGGGGATCGAGCCCTTCCGCGATGCCTGGGCGCTGCCCGGCGGCTTCGTCCTCGCCGACGAGGACCTCGACGCCGCGGCGCGGCGCGAGCTGGCGGAGGAGACGGGCCTGGCCGCCGGCACCGTCCACATCGAACAGCTCGCGGGCTACGGCGACCCGGGCCGCGACCCGCGGCTGCGCGTGGTGACCATCGCCTACCTGGCGCTCGCGCCCGACTTGCCGGTGCCGCAGGCCGGCACGGACGCGGCGGAGGCGCGCTGGACCCCCGTCGCGAGCCTCGACCCGGCGACGCTCGCCTTCGACCACGCGAAGATCTTCACCGACGGCCTCGAACGGGCTCGCGCGAAACTCGAGTACACCCCGCTCGCCGCGGCGTTCTGCCCGCCCGAGTTCACGGTCGCCGAGCTGCGCCGCGTCTACGAGCTGGTGTGGGACGCGCGGCTGGACCCGCGCAACTTCCACCGCAAGGTCACAGGCGCCGAAGGGCTCCTCGAACCCGTCGGCACCACCACGACTCGCGACGGCGGCCGCCCCGCCCGGCTGTACCGGAGGGGGCCGGCCGAGCTGCTGTCGCCGCCGATGCTGCGCACCCGCGGTTGAGGTTCAGGACAGGCGGAGTGTCGCGATTTCCCACGGCCGCAGGGAAAGCCAAAGCTCGCTGTCGGTCACCGGCACGGTTTCGCCGGGCTTGCCCAGCAGGTCCACTCGCCAAGCCGAGGCGAACGGGCCGCGCACCACCGCGTTGGTCGCCTCAGGAGACTGGGCGACCAGCCGCACCTCCAGCGTGCCGTCGCGACGCCGCAAGCTGGTGAGCACCGCGCCCTCGACTGTGAGCCCGTGCCGGGACGCGGGCGGCGCGTCGAGTGGGCCCGCACCGAGGGTGGCGTGCAGTGAATGGCGGTAACGCTCGGCGGCGTCGAGCAGGGCACCGGCGCGCCAGTCGCCCGTGTGCGGGAGGACGGCGAGCTGCACGGTGGTGGTGCCGATCTGCTGGGCGAGTGGCGTCGCGATCTGCGGACCGGCGGGCTCCTCGCGGTACGGGTGGACGTTGCGGCTGAGCCGGCCGCTCGTGCGCAGCACGGTAAGGGCGAGCGCGTCATCCAGGAGCTCGTACTCGCACGCCTGCGTCAGCAGCAGTCCGGCGCCGCCGGCGTCGGCGAAGCCGTGGGCCGGGAACGTCGGGATCGGGTACTCGCTGAAGCCGCCCTCGGCTGTGCGCCCGCGTTCGACGACGGCGAACTGGCCCTCGGCGTGCGAGGTGTGCGCGGCGCGGGCGAGCGGGACGTGGAACCGCACGCGGTGGTCGCGCGAGGCGTTGTCAATCGTGAGGTCGAGGCGGACGAACGGCTCACCCGCGCGCAGTTCGACGGCCATCGTCACCGTGCCACGAGAAGTCGACGGGCTGCGCCGATCGCCCGCCCAGTCCATCTCCGCCGGCCACGAGTAGGTCCGCTCCACGGTGAACGTCGTGCGCAGCGGCCCCTCGACGCCCGGTGTCACCCGCACCGAGTCCGGCCGCGTGACCACGGTGTCCGTGCCGGGTGGGGCGTAGTTGTAGGAATCGCCACGATCGCCGCCGTCGACGATCGTGGCGACGCCGTCGAGGACAGTGCCGTCGGCCGCGGTGATCCGCAGCGTGCCGTCGTCGTGCACCTCGACCGTCACGAGGCCGTTGCTCAGCGACGGGCAGGCGACGACGGGCGCAGTGACCGGATCAGAGCCCGGCACCACGCGCGCGGTCGTCCAGCCGAGAGCCGGCACGTCGACCAAGGCGGTCACCGTCCGCCGCTCGGCCTGGCGGATGCGGATCGTCCACGCGCCCGTCGCGTCGGTCACCGCCGCTCGCACGGCTTCGACGTCGAAGGGTTCCTCGCCGCCGTGCCGCGCGACGGAGAACTCCAGCAGTCGCGCTGAAGACTCGCACCGCCAGCCGGTGATCTCACTGCCGAACAGCTCACGTCCGTGGATGCGCGGCAGGAAAAGCACCAGGTCGGCGCCTGAAGCCGCTTCCTCGTGCAGTAGCTCGCCGGCCACAGCCTCCACCTGCGCGGGCAGGCGCGTGCCGTCGGGCAGCTCCAGCGCGATCTCTGCCCACGGCGCTTCCACGTCCAGTGTCACCAGGTCGCGGCGAGCAGCGGGCGTCGGGTTGAGCACCAGCAGCGAATCCCGTGCGACGGAGCGCGCGAGCCGGCCGGCCACGCGGTCGCGCACCGCCTGCCCGAGGTGGCCCGCCTCGCTGATCCGCGCGAACACCTGCGTCGCCGTCTCGTCGACCCCGCAGCCGGTCACGGAGTCGTGTCCCGACGCGTCGACCAGCCGCCACCACGCCAGCTCCAGGAACCGCTGCGGCCACTCGGCCGAGAACAGCGCGGCGAACGGTTCGGCATAACGCTCCACGAGCCGCTCGGCCCGCGCCATCGCCTGCTTGAGCTGCGGGCGCACCGAAAGGACACCCGGCAGGATGTTGGCCGCGGCGTGGCTGCGCAGCTCACCCCGCACCACGGGCAGCGAAGGGTCCGTGGCGTCGCGCGCGCCGACGTACTCGGCCAGCGTGCTGATCCGCACGTCGACCGACGCCGGATCGAGCCCGGCGACGAGCTTCACCAGCGAGCCGACGGGCGCGGAGTGGTCGGTGCCGTACATCGCGAGCACGGGGTCGGCCCCGAACGAGGGCCGCAGCCGCCGCCCGAGCTCGGCCATGCGGGAGGCGAAGAAGCCGGGGTCGGAGAAGACGTAGGCCGCGTTGCCGTAACCGTCGGCCAGGTACTCCACGCGCACGGAGCTGCCGTCCGGCGCCGTCCAGCGGAACGCGTGGCCGTCCACTCCGGACGGAACCCCGCGCCACACGCACGCGTGCTCGAACCCGGCGCCCGCGAGGATCTGCGGCATCTGCGCGCAGTGGCCGAACTCGTCGGGCAGGTAGCCCACGCGCATCGCGCCGCCGAGCTCGGTGGCGCGCGCCCAGCCGAGCTCCAGGTTCCGCACGATGTTCTCGCCCGAGACGAGGAACTCGTCGAGCAGGATCTGCCACGGCCCCACCGCGAGCTGCCCGGACGCGACCAGCGCGGCCACCCGGTCGCGATTTTCGCCGCGCACCTCCAGGTAGTCGTCGACGGCCGCCATCTGCCCGTCGAGCGTGAACCGCAACCGCGGGTCGGCCTCGGCGCGGTCGAGGACCTCGTCGAGCAGGTCGACCAGGCGCAGGCGGAACCGCTGGAACGGCTCGTACCACTCACGGTCCCAGTGCGTGTGCGGGACGAGGCGGACCTCGGGCGCACTGGTCATCGGGCGGCTCCTTCGGGCGTGATCGGGGAGAACGTGAGTGTGAGGCTCGCCTTCTGGGCGTGCAGGCGGTAGCGCGGCAGCACGCCCGGCCCGCAGGAGGCGGTGCCGAGCCCGTGCTGGGCCAGGTCGAGGTTGAGGTGCACGAGCTCACCCGGCACCAGGTCGACGGTGTGGCGAGCGGCGTCGAGGTCCTCCGAAGTCCAGCGCCGCGCGGTGAAGTCGAACACCGGCTCGCCCTCGATCCGGATCCCGGCCCCGCCCGCGGACGTCAGGCGCAGCCAGCGCGCGTCGGCGCGGTTGCCGTTCTCCTGCGGGTACACGTACGGCGTCTGCAAAGCGTCCACAGTGGAGGAAAACCGGCCGATCCGCGCCGCCTGGCGGCTGTCGGCGTAGGCCTCGCCCGGGCCGGCGCCGAACCACTCGACACCGCCGAACGCGCCGGGCACCGCCATCCGCAGGCCCAGGCGGGGGAGCGTGCACGGCCACTCGCCGTCCGGCTCCAGCTCGACACGCAGGCGCACGCGGTCGCCGTCGGCGGCCCAGCGGTACTCGGCGAACATGCCGACCCCGAGCCCGGGCGGCGCGACCCGCGTCCGCACGACGAGAGCCGACGCTTGCCCGTCCACCTCGGCCACGCGATGCTGCAGCCGGTGCAGGCCCGCGGCCCGCCACCGCGCGGCTTCGGGGTCGTCGGAACCCCGGTCGTTGTCGGTCGGCGCGCGCCACAGGTCCACTCGCGGCCCCTCGACGCGGTGGCCGCCGAGCGCGACGAGCCGGCCGGTGGCGGCGTCGAACGCGCCGGGCCCGAGCCGCAGGAGTCTGCGTTCACGCAGCAGTGGCGCACCCACCGCGGGAGGCACGGGGTCGGTCGCGGGCGTCACGGGCAGCTGCCCCCACGCCACGACGTGGCCCGTGGACGCCCAGCCGGTGTCGGCCGCCAGCACCGCTCGCACGGTGAGCACGCCTTCGCCCGACGTGTCGGGCAGCCGGGGGAGCGGCAGGTCGAGGCTTTGTCCGGCGCGGACCTCGGGCACGGCCAGCTCGCCGGCCGCCAACTCGACGCCGTCGTCCTCGAAGCTCCAGCGGAACACCAGGTGCGCCGACCCGACCACGTCGTAGTGGTTCGAGATCCGCACCCCCGCGGCACTCGCGTCGATCCGCACCGGCTCGAAGACTTTCGCGAACTCGGCCAGCGCGGGCGAGGGCGTGCGGTCGGGGTGGACCAGGCCGTCGATCACGAAGTTGCCGTCGTGGATCTGCTCGCCGAAGTCGCCGCCGTACGCGAAGTACTCGCGGCCTCCGGCGTCGCGCCGGGCGAGCCCGTGGTCGAGCCATTCCCACACGAACCCACCTTGCACGTGCGGGTACCGCTCGAACAGCTCGCGGTACTCCAGCAGTCCGCCCGGCCCGTTGCCCATCGCGTGCGCGAACTCGCAGAGCAGGAACGGCAGCGACCGGCGGCGCTCGTTCGGGTCGTCGCGGCGGCCGATCCGGTCGACCTCCGCGTGGTCGGCGTACATGCGGCTGTACACGTCCACGTACTCGCACTCGAAGTCGCCTTCGTAGTGCACCGGCCGCGACGGATCGCGCTCCCGCGTCCACGCCGCCGTCGCGGCGAGGTTCCGGCCGGTGTGGGCCTCGTTGCCGAGTGACCACAGCACGATCGACGGGTGGTTCTTGTCGCGCTCGACGGTGCGGCGCATGCGGTCGAGGTAGGCCTCGCCCCAGCGCGGGTCGTCACTCGGGTTGCCCGCCCAGCCCAGATCGCCGAAGCCGTGGGTCTCGAGGTCGCACTCGTCGATCACCCACAGGCCGTGGATGTCGCACAGCTCGAGGAAGTACGGGTCCGGCGGGTAGTGGCTGGTGCGCACCGCGTTCACGTTGTGGCGCTTCATGAGCAGCACGTCGGCCAGCGCGAACTCGCGCGGCAGCGCGCGGCCGAACCGCGGGTGGTGCTCGTGCCGGTTGACTCCGCGGAACAGCACCCGCCGTCCGTTCACCTCGAGCACGCCGTCCTCGATCCGAACGGTCCGGAACCCGATCCGCACCGGCACGCGTTCGGCCGGGGTGTGCACCTCACCGTGGTAGAGCCGCGGCGATTCGGCGCTCCACGGCTCCACGGCGATCTCCACCGGCGACCCGGCCGGCAGGTTCTCGACGCCGAGCTCGGGCACGCTCAGCAGCACGCCCTCGGCGGCGGTGACCGAGAGCGTGCCGAGGCCGCTGGCGTGGTCGAAGTCGGCGTGCAGCTGGTAGTCCTCGACGCCGCCCACCGGGCGCGAGAGCAGCGTGACTCCGCGGAAGATGCCCGAGAGCCACCACATGTCCTGGTCCTCGAGGTAACTGCCCGAAGACCACTGGTGCACGCGCACGGCGAGCACGTTTCCGCGCGCACGCAGCAGGTGGCCCACCGCGAACTCCGACGGCAGCCGGCTGCCGCGCGTGACGCCGAGCTCCTCGCCGTTGAGCCACACTTTCGCGCACGAGTCGACGCCGTCGAAGCGCAGCACCGCCGGCTCATCCGGCCAGCCGGCCGGCAGGTCGAACGTGAGCCGGTGATCCCCCGTAGGGTTGTCCGAAGGCACCAGCGGCGGCTGAACCGGGAACGGGTAGTGCACGTTGGTGTAGGCCGGTTTCCCGTGGCCCTGCAGCTGCCAGTGACCCGGCACCGTGAGCGTGTCCCAGCCGCTGTCGTCGAAGTCGTCGCGCGCGATCCCTTCGGGCGCGGCCGCCGGAGAGGGCGAGAGGCGGAACCGCCACGTCCCGGCCAGGCTCACCGACCGCGCGTCCGAGGAGAACGCGGCGCGGGCCGGCAGCGAGCCGTGGCCGGGGGCGGGGTCTTCGACGTACGACGACATGGGTTCCTTTCAGCCCTTGAGAGCGCCGGCGGCGATGTTGCGGATGAAGTGACGGGCACCGAAGAGGAACACGATGATCAGCGGCACGATCGCGACGAGCGTCCCGGCCATCACGACGCTGTAGTCCTTCACGTACACACCCTGCAGCTGCGAGAGCGCCACCTGCAGCGTCACGTGGTTGGAGTCGATCAGCACGACCAGCGGCCACAGGTAGTCGTTCCAGGCGTTGACGAAGGTGAAGATGCCGAGGAACGCGAGCGCCGGGCGCAGCACCGGCAGCCCGACCGACAGGTACGTGCGGAAGAACCCCGCGCCGTCCATCCGGGCCGCTTCCAGCAGCTCGTCCGGAATGGCGCCGCGGGCGTACTGGCGCATCCAGAAGATGCCGAACGCGTTGGCGGCGGCCGGGATGATGAGTGCCTTGAGGTCGCCGACCCAGCCGAAGTTCGCCATCAACGTGAACTGCGGGATCGCCGAGAGCTGCGTGGGCACCACGAACGTTGCGAGCAGGATGCCGAAGAGCACGCTGCTGCCCGGGAAGTCGTACTTGGCGAAGGTGAACGCCGCCAGCGAGTCGAAGAACAGCACCAGCAACGTGGTGACCACGGCGACGATCAGCGTGTTGAGCAGCGAGCCGAAGAAGTCGATCTTCGCGAACACCTCGCCGATGTTGGCGAACAGGTGCCCGCCGAACGTCAGCCGCGGCGGGGTCGCGTAGATGTCGGCGGTGGTGTTGGACGCCATCACGGCGAGCCAGTAGTAGGGGAAGAGGGTGATCAGGCCGCCGACGATCAGTGCCACCAGCGTCAGCACCCGTGCCCGTCTGCTCGTCATCGGCCGGCTCCCTTGGTCTGGACCTGGCCGCGCTCGGGCCGCATCACGAGCCGCCAGTTGAGGATCGAGAAGAGGACGACGACCACGAAGATGCCCCACGCGATCGCGGCGCCGTAACCGAAGTCGTTGTCCGCGAACGCCGTGTTGTAGAAGTAGAGGACCATCGTCATGCCCGCGCCGCCGGGGCCGCCGCGATTGCCGAGCAGCACCTGCGACTCGGTGAAGATCTGCAGCCCGTTGATCGCCGACATCACCACGGAGAACAGCAGCACCGGCCGCAGCAGCGGCAGCGTGATGCGGAAGAACGTCTGCACCGGGCCGGCGCCGTCGATGCGGGCCGCCTCGAACACGTCCGGTGGCAACGCTTGCAGCCCGGCCAGGAAGATGATCGCGTTGTAGCCGGTCCAGCGCCAGATGATCATGATCGAGATCGCGCCGCGGATGGCCCACGGGTCGCTCAGCCAGTCGATGTTGCCGATGCCGAACAGGCCCAGGAACCAGTTCAGGATCCCGAACTCGTCGGAGAAGATCGAGCCGAACACCAGCGACATCGCCACGATCGAGGTCACGTTGGGCAGGAAGTACGCGACCCGCAGCACACCCTTGTACCGCACCGAAGAGTTGAGGCCGACCGCGATGAGCAGCGCGAGCGCCGTCATCGGGACCGTCGAGGCCACCCAGATGATCAGGGTGTTGCCGATCGAGTCCCAGAACGTGGTGTCCGACAGCAGGAACGCGAAGTTCTCCAGCCCGACGAACTTCATCGGGCCGACGCCGTCCCAGCGCTGCAGCGCGAGATAGAGCGAGTACAGCACCGGGTAGACCCCGAAGATCGCGAACAGCACGAAGAACGGTGCGACGGCCAGGTACTGCGGCAGGTAGCGCCACTGTTTGCGGCGGCCGTCGGCAGTGTGGCGGACCGGAGCGCGGCGAGCGCCGGCCGTCTCGGCGGGCAGGATCGCGGTCACGAGAGCACCCCCTGGCGGCGCAGCAGGCGTTCCACCGAAGCGCGGGCGTCCTGCCACGCGTCCTCGGGGTCCTTGCCCGCACTCTCCACATTGGTCAGTTCATCGGTGAAGGTGTCGCTGATCGTGATGTCCCAGGGGCTGAAGTACACGGGCTTGACCTCCCGCGCGATCTTCGAGAACACGTCCATCGTCACTTGTCCGCCGAAGAACGGCTCGGGTGCGAGCAGCCGCGGGTCCCCGTAGGCCGACGGACTGGGCGGGAAGAGGCCCAAGTCCAGGAACGTCTGCGGCTGGTTCTGCGGCGACTGCAGCCACTTCACGATCTCGAACGCGGCGTGCGGGTCGGGGCAGTACTTCGTGATCGCCAGGAACGAACCGCCCTGGTTGCCCGCACCGCCGGGCGGCCGGCACACGCGCCACTTGCCCGAGGTGCCTGGCGCCGACTCCTTGAGCTCGCCGGTGATCCAGGAGGCGTTGACGAAGCTGAGCTCCTTGCCGCTGTTCCAGGCCGCGTGGCGGTCGATCGACTGGCCGTTGACGCTCTGCGAACCCGCGTACCCGGCGGTCAGGCCCATCCGGAACGCCTGCACGGCCCGGTCCCACGCGCGGCGCACCTGCGACTGGTCGTCGAGGTAGTGGTTGGCGTGGTCGAAGTACTTGCGCGGTTCCTGCGCGAGCGAGTACGTGAACACCGTCTTGGTGTCGGTGATCATGTAACGGCCGGGCAGCTTCTTCTGCACCTGCGCGCTGAACGCGAAGTAGTCGTCCCATGTGGACACGGCCGCCGCGACCTCGTCGGGCTCGCTGGGGAAGCCGGCCTGGGCGAACAGGTCGTGGCGGTAGTACAGGGCGGCCGGGCCGACGTCGACGGGGAACCCGAGCTGGAAGCCGTCGGGACTGGTGCCCGCCTGCCACTTCCAGGGCAGGTACTCGTCGCGCAGATTGTCCGCGCCGAGGCTGTTCAGGTCGACGAAATGGTCGGTGTCGGCGAAGTAGGTGGCGATGTCGTCGCCGAGCATGGTGATGTCGGGCAGGTAGGCCTCGCCGGCCAGCGCGGCGAGCAGCCGCTGTTTCAGCTCGCCGCTGACCTGCGAAGGGGTCAGCTTGTCGGCGGCGAACCGCTTCACGGCCTCGCCGAGCACGGCGTCGGACAGGCCGTTCGAGGTGTACCAGAGCGTGATCCGCCCTGGGTTGGCGGTCGTGGGACTGGTGCAGGCAACTGCGCCGAACGCCGAGGCGCCGAGTGCCGCCGCGCCGGTCAGGAACCGTCGTCGAGTCAACGTCATCGGGGACCCTCCGGGAAGCTCCGTGAACGCTCCCGTGAACGTTCACGAATTGCCCGGAAGTGTGCGCGAGGTGCCGTGAGGTGTCAAGCGGTGAGGCTCAGGCGGATTCGCGGACCAGCAGCTCGGCCTGGATCACGAGCTCGTCGGCCGACAGGGGAGTCGCGCCGGTAAGCAGGCGGGCGGCCTGGTCGATCGCGAGGGCGCCCAGCCGGCGCGTGTCGAGGGCGACGCTGGTCAATGCCGGGTCCACGACGGTGCCGAGCTGGAGCCCGTCGAACCCGACCACGGCGAGGTCGCCCGGCACCCGGCGCCCGAGGCGGCGGGCGGCGCGCAGGGCGCCCATGGCGATGATGTCGTTGAAGGTGAACACGGCCGTCACGTCGGGGTGCTCGGCCAGCAGCGCTTCCAGGGCCGCGGCCCCGCCGTCCACCGACTGGGCGGCCCGCTCGACGACCTCGGCTTCGAGCCCGTGCGCGGCGACCGCGGCGGCGAACCAGTCGCGCCGGACGCTCGGTTCGGCGCGGCCTGCGTGGTCGAGCATGCCGATGCGCCGGTGTCCGGCCCGCACGAGGTGCGTGATCGCGGCCTGCACGCCGTTCGCGCCTTCGACCCGGATCGAGCTGAACCGGGGCGTGTGGTGTTCGCGGCCGATGAGGACCACGGGGATGCCGCGGGTGAAGCGGTCGAGCTCGTCCTCGGGCCGGCTGAAGTAGCCGACCACGGCGTCCACCTGCGAACCGATCACCTGCAGCGTGCCGAGCTCTTCCTCGGCGCTGTCGGAGGTGTCGTACACGACCACGTGCCAGCCGCGGGCGCGCGCGGCCTCGAGCGCGGCGGCGGCGACCTCGGTGAAGAACGGGTTGAGCAGGTCGGGGATCACGAGCCCGATCGTCGTGGTGTCCTGCCGAACGAGGCCGCGGGCGAACCGGCTCGGCCGGTAGCCGAGCTCACGGGCCGCGTCGAGCACCCGCTGTTTCGTGGTGCCGTCGATCTCGGCTTTGTCGTTGAGCGCCCGCGACACGGTCTGGCGCGACACCCCCGCGCTGCGGGCGACGTCGTGGATCGTCACCTTCCGGGACGTTTCCGACGACACCATCACGGACCTCCCGCCGTGCGACGCGTCCACGCCGCCGGATCCGAGTATGCCCGCACCGCACACGCCGGGCCGGGAACGGTGCCCGGCCCGGCGTGTGCGGTGCGGCCCGGTGCCGGGCTCAGGCGTTGTCGCCGACGCGCACGCCGCGCCGGCGCGACACGATCCTCCAGCCGACCGCCAGGACGATCGCGAGCACGGGGATGGAGTAGAACGCGATCTTCTCGGCGCCGTCGGAGAAGCCCATCAGCACGACCACCAGCAGGAGGAACCCGAGCGTGGCCCAGCCGGTGTAGGGCGCGCCCGGCATGCGGTAGCTCGGCCGCTCGACCTCGCCGCGCAGCGCGGCCTGGCGCATCCGCATCTGCGAGTAGATGAGCGTGGCCCACGTGGCCACCACACCGAGCGAGGCCACCGCGATGGCGATGTCGAACGCCTCCTGCGGCACGATGTAGTTCAGCACCACGCCGAGCACGTAGACGATCGACGTGAACAGGATGCCGCCGTAGGGCACGTGACGGCTGTTCATGCGGCCCACGAACTTCGGCGCCTCGCCGTGGTCGGCCAGCGCCCGCAGGATGCGCCCGGTCGAGTAGAGACCCGAGTTGCACGACGAGAGCGCGGCGGTGAGCACCACGGCGTTCATCACGTCGCCGATGCCGCCGATGCCCAGGCGCGAGAAGACGGTGACGAACGGGCTTTCGGCGCCGCTGTAGAACGACCACGGCATCAGCATCGCCAGCAGCAGCACCGAACCGACGTAGAAGACGCCGATGCGCCAGACGACGCCGTTGATGGCCTTCGGCAGTACCTTGCGCGCGTCCTTGGTCTCGCCGGCCGCGATGCCGACGACCTCGATCGCGGAGTAGGCGAAGATCACGGCCTGCAGGGTCATGAGCGCGATGCCGATGCCTGCGGGGAAGAAGCCGCCGTGGTCGGTCAGGTTGTGCACGCCGGCCGGCGTGCCGCCGATGTTCGCGCCCGCGAACACGAGCCCGATCGCCGTGATCAGGAAGACCACGATCGCGAGCACCTTCACCACGGAGAACCAGAACTCCAGCTCGCCGAACAGCTTCACGCTCACCAGGTTCACGCCGATCAGCACGCCGAGCGCGACGAGCGCGGTGATCCACTGCGGCACGTCGGGCAGCCACTTGTGCACGTAGATCGCGACGGCGGTGATCTCGGCGATGCCGGTCATCGCCCAGTTGACCCAGTACATCCAGCCGGAGACGAAACCGGCCCACGGCCCGATGAACTTGCGGGCGTAGGTGACGAAACTTCCCGAACTCGGTTCGTGCAGGACGAGTTCACCGAGTGCGCGCATGACGAAATACGCGGCGATGCCGCAGATGGCGTAGGAGAGCACCAGTGACGGGCCGACCTGCTGGAGCTTGCCGCCGGCCCCGAGGAAGAGGCCGACACCGATCGCGCCGCCGATCGCGATCATCTGCACCTGGCGGTTGCCCAGTGCTTTCGTGTAGCTGTCACCTTCGCTGGCGACCACTGTGGAATCCATGGTTGCGTGACGCTAGCGGTGCGGGCGCGCGTGACCAAGCACACCAAGGAAGACTTAAGGTGTGCGACACCTCACTCGGGGGAAATCTCGGGAAAACGCTCCCTCGATTTGACAGCGGCGTCATTCTTCCGGTGATTTGATCAAGACTTGACTCGCGCGGGGCGGCGATTCTGCCGACCGGGATTTCGGAATATCTCTCAGGTTCGCGGGGAACTTCAGGAACACTTCCGTGGCCGGGAGGGTAATGCGGCGGGCGTGCACGCGCGACGGCCGTTACCTTCGCGACATGACCACCGAACTGCCCGCGTCCCAGCTCTCCGTGTCCATCGTGGACGAGATCGAGCAGCTGAAAGGCACCTACCCGGGTTACCGCCGGGCCCACGCCCGGGGCGTCTGCTACGACGCCACTTTCGTCCCGTCCGGCGTCGCCGCCGACCTCACCACGGCGACGCACCTGCGGGGCGAGCCCGTGCGCGCGACCGTGCGGTTCTCCCACACCGACACCAACCCGCATCTGCCCGACGCCGGCACGGCCGTGCGCGGGCTCGCGGTGAAGTTCCACCTCCCGGGTGGCGGCAACACCGACATCGTCGGCGTGAACCTCGACCGGTTCATCGCCGCGACGCCCGAGGACTTCCTCGCGCTGCTCAAGTCGGCCGAGCCCGACCCCGCCACCGGCGCGCCCGACCTCGGCAAGGTGCAGGCCCACGTGGGCGCGCACCCGAGCGCGGGCCCGGGCCTGTTCACCGCCTCGCAGCTGCCCACGCCGGTCAGCTACGGCACCACCACCTACTGGGCGATCCACGCGTTCTTCTGGCGCGCGGCCGACGGTTCCCTGCGCCCGGTGCGTTACCGCTGGGTGCCCGAGGCCGGCGACCACGTGCTCGCCGCCGGCGAGGGCGGCGACTGGTCGGCCGAGCATCTCACCGAAGAGCTCGGCGAGCGGCTGGCGCGCGGACCGGTCGAGTTCACGCTCAAGGTGCAGCTCGGCGAGCCGGGCGACCCGACGAACGACGCCACGCTGGTCTGGCCCGAGGACCGCACGGAGATCACGGCCGGCCGGCTGGCGATCACCGCCGAGGTCACCGACCAGAAGCACTGGAACTCCCAGGTCTTCGACCCCACGCTGCTCACCGAGGGCATCGAGCTGTCCGACGACCCGATCCTGGCCGCCCGCAGCGCGATCTACGCGGTCTCCTACGACCGGCGCAGTCACGACCGCTGACCGGGTGCGGGGTCAGATGAGCGTGCTCATCGTGGTGGCCGCCTTCAGCCCCGAGCCGGTGAGGATGACGGCGGTCCTGTCTCCGGGCGCGAGCACGCCGTCGGCGCGGAAGACGTCGACGGCGGCCGCCGCGGTGGCGCTGGTCGGCTCGGCGTAGAGGCCGATCCGCGGAAGCTCCCGTGCGGCGCGGGCGATCTCGTCCTCGGCGATCGCCACCGTCGCCCCGCCCGAGCGGCGGATCGCGGCGAGCACCTCGGGGAGGCGGACGGGTTCGCGGATGGCGGTGCCCTCGGCGATCGTCGGCGCGAACCGCGTCGGCACGGCGTGGTCGGCGCCGGCGCGGAAGGCGGCGTCGATCGGCGCGCAGTTCGCGGGCTGCGCGACGAGCAGGCGCGGCCGCTTCGCGATCGCGCCGGAGGCGAGCAGCTCGCCGAACCCTAGGTCGAGGCCGAGGACGATGCTGCCCGCGCCGGCCACGGTCACGACCGTGTCCGGCGCGGTGTACCCGAAGTCCTCCCACAGCTCGTACGCGAGTGTTTTGGTGCCCTGCAAGAAAAACGGGTGCCAGTTGTGGCTCGCGTAGGTGGTTTCACCGGATCGGCGCAGAGCTTCGGCGGCGGTGGCGTCGCGGGTGCCCGGCACGAGGTCCACGATCGCGCCGTACGCGCGGCTCTGCAGGATCTTCGCGGGCGACGTCGACTCCGGCGCGAGGATCGTGGCCGCGATGCCCGCGGCGGCCGCGTAGGCCGACACCGAGGAACCGCCGTTGCCGGAGCTGTCTTCGAGGACCTCACGCACGCCGGCCTGGGCGAGCGCCGAGAGCATCACGCTGCTGCCGCGGTCCTTGAAGCTGCCGGTGGGGCTGAACCACTCGAGCTTGAACCGCGTGTCGTGCCCGCGCCACGGCCGCTCGACCAGCGGCGTGCAGCCCTCGCCGAGCGAGATCGGCCGCAGGTCGCCCGGCAGTGCGGCGCGGTAGCGCCACAGCGACCGCGTGGCGGTGTCCACCTGCTCGCGCGTGATGCCCGGCAGCGCTTCCACAGTGAGCGGCGCGCCGTCGTCCCCGCACCAGCGCAGCGCGTCGAGCGGGTAGCGGCGGCCGGAGCGTTCGTCCACGTAGTCCACGAGGGACACTCTGGCCACGCTCACCCGTCCGGTCAATGTGACGCGTCACGGGTGGTCCCGTCACCGGAACGAGTGGCTATCCACAGTGGACACCTCGCCCTACGGTGGACCCGCGGGAACGACCGCCGAGCGGGTGACGAGGAGGGCGCATGACGGCCACCGCCGAGGTGACGCAGGAGGAGCCGGCCGCGCTGGGGGCCGGGTTGTCGCGGCGGAAGATCAACGCGGTGTTCAGCGCGGTGCTGCTCGGCATGCTGCTCGCGGCGCTGGACCAGACGATCGTGGGCACGGCGTTGCCCACGATCGTGGGTGACCTCGGCGGGGCGGGGCACCTGTCGTGGGTCGTCACCGCGTACCTGCTGGCCGAGACAATCATGACCGTGGTCGTCGGCAAGCTCGGCGATCTGTTCGGGCGCAAGCTGATGTTCCAGCTGTCGGTCGTGATCTTCGGGGTCGGGTCCTTCTTCTGCGGCTTCGCCGACAGCTTGGTGTGGCTCATCGTGTGGCGGGCCGTGCAGGGGCTGGGCGGCGGTGGCCTCATGGTGACCTCGACGGCGCTCATCGCCGACGTCGTGCCGCTGCGCGAGCGCGGCAAGTACCAGGGCGCGCTCGGCTCGGTGTTCGGCGTGGTGACCGTGGCCGGGCCGATGCTCGGCGGCTTCTTCGTGGACCACCTGTCGTGGCGCTGGGCGTTCTACGTGAACATCCCGCTGGTCGTCGTGGTGCTCATCGTGGCCGCGTCCGCGATGCCCAACGCGCGGGCCGCCCTCAAGCCCGTGATCGACTACCTCGGCATCCTGCTCATCGGCCTCGCCGCCACCGGGCTGACGCTCGTCACGAGCTGGGGCGGCACCACCTACGCGTGGGGCTCGCCGACGATCATCGGGATGGCGATCGGCTCGATCGTGCTGCTCGGGCTCTTCGTACTGGTGGAGCTCCGGGCGAAAGAACCGATGCTGCCGATGCGGCTGTTCCGCAACCCCGTGTTCACCGTGGCCGGGATCATGAGCTTCGTCGTCGGCTTCGCGATGCTCGGGGCGCTGTCCTACCTGCCCACGTACATGCAGTACGTGCAAGGCGTCTCGGCGACGTCGTCCGGGGTGCGGCTGCTGCCCATGGTGCTGGCGCTGCTGTTCGCGTCGATCCTGTCGGGCAACCTCGTGAGCCGCACCGGCCGGTACAAGATCTTCCCGCTGGTGGGCTCCGCCTTGATGACGGCCGGGCTCTACCTGCTCTCGCGCCTGGGCCCGGACACCGGGTTCTGGGAGTCGGCGCTGTACATGGCGGTGCTGGGTCTCGGGATCGGCCTCGGCATGCAGGTCCTCACCATCGCCGTGCAGAACACGGTCGACTACCGCGACCTCGGCGTCGCGACGTCCGGTGTCACGTTCCTGCGGTCGATCGGCAGCTCGTTCGGCGCGGCGATCTTCGGCACGGTCTACGCCAACCAGCTCGGCCCGAACCTGGCCCACGCTCTCGCGGCGCACCCCCTGCCGCCGGGAGTCGATCCGCGGGCGACGCAGGTGCCGCAGGCGTTGCACCAGCTTCCCCCGGCGGTGTCACAGCCCGTGATCGCCGCGTACAGCGATTCACTGCATGTGGTGTTCTTGTCGGCCGCTCCGGTGGGCCTCGTCGCGCTGGCGCTGGCGTTCTTCCTGAAGGAAGTGCCGCTGCGGGACACGTCCAGGGCGGCCGCGCCCGACCTCGGCGACGGGTTCGCGATGCCCGAGGCGCGTGACCACGATCGCGAGCTGGAACGGGCTGTCGCCACGCTCTTCTTTCGCGAGCGGCGCAAGGTCGCGCCCGCCATCGCGGCGCGCTCCGGTTCCGAGCTCGACCACGGCGGCCTGTGGTGCCTCGTGCAGGTCCACCTGCGTGAACGCCGTGGCGAACCGGCGACGCTCACGGCGATCGGGCAGCACTACGGCGTGCCCCCACAGGTACTGGAACCCGCGTTCGCGCGGCTGGAGCTCACCGGGTACCTCAGGTTCTCCGGCGGGAGCTGGGCGCTCACCGCGGCCGGGCGCGAGGAGTTCGGCAAGCTCGTGCGCGCCTGGCGCGACTGGCTGGCCGAGCGGCTCGCCGACTGGGGCACCGGCGACCGCGCCGAGCTCGACGCCGCGATCGGCCGCGTCGCCGCGCGCATGCTCGACCAGAGCGCTGACGCTGAGCGCACGGGCCGCCACGCTCTGGTCTGAAAGAACCGGGACGTTACGGGCGGGGCGTTAACATCGCCGGAACGAATACCCCCTATTGTTCCCGGACCATGTCGGTGGATGAGTCAGTGGTCACGATCCCGGAAGATGCGGACAGCCGTGTCGAGCCCCGATCCAGGAGTGCCGTACGGTCACGCTCCGTGCGCTTCCGTTGGCTGCCCTGGGCCGCGGCCATCCTGGGCCTGTTGTCGTTCTTCCTCGTGCGGGGGAGCCTGACCGACGACGGGTACATCACCCTCGCCTACGCCAAGAACCTCGCGCTCCACGGCGAGTGGTCGCTGGTGCCGGGCATCACGGCGAACTCGGCGACCTCGCCGCTCGACGTCTTGTTGCTCGGGCTCCTCACGCTCGTCACGCGCATCAGCGGCGCGGCTCACCCGGTGGTCGCGCTGGGCGCGCTCACCGTGCTCTCATCCGCCGCCATCGGCTGGGCGTGGCAGCGCCTGGCGCGCTCGTTCGGGCTCGCGACGTGGGTCGGCCTGCTCGGCGTGGTGATCGTGGTCGTGAACCCGTTCCTGCTCTCGGCCACGGGCCTCGAGGTCCTGCTGGTGCCGGCGATCCTCCTGTGGCTCACGGTGTTCGCCGTCGAGGGCCGGCCGGCCCTGTTCGGGGTGTTCGCGGCGCTGACGGTGCTCACCCGCCTCGACCTGGTCGTGTTCGTCCTCATCATCACGTTCAGCACGCGCGCCATCCGGCAGCACTTCTGGCGCGCGTTCGGCACGGCCGTGCTGGTCGCCGCGCCGTGGTTCCTGTTCAGCTGGTTCGCGCTCGGCTCGTTCATCCCCGACACCCTGGTCATCAAGCAGGACCAGGAAGGCCTCTTCGGCGCTTGGGGCTACTTCAGCGGCCCGGTGATGTACTTCCTGTACCAGCCAGTGACGGTGATCTTCACGTTCGCGGCGGCGGTCGCGGGCACCGTGGTCCTGCTGGCCTGGCTCGGGCTGCGTTTCGCGCGTCGCTGGGACGACTTCCCGGCTCTCGCGCCGGTCGTTGGGCTCGGCCTGGGCGGCGTCGTCTACTACATCGTGTACTCGACGCTCGGCGTCGGCCCGTACCACTGGTACTACGTGACGCCGACGACCACGATCGGGTCGTTTGCCGTGCTCATGACCGGCATCTGGCTCGCGGAGTCCGGCCGGCGGCCGGGGCTGCGCAAAGCCGCACCGCTCACGGCGCTGGGCCTGGCCTGGGTGACCGCGCTCGGCATGGTGTCGATCGACCTCGCGCAGGGCGTGCCGTGGTCCTCGCCGGTCATCTTCGGCAACTGGGCTAGCTCGACCGACTACGCCCGGGTGGGCCGCGAACTCGGGCAGCGGCTCAACGGCGCGTCAGTGGCGGGGCCGGGGGAGATCGGCACGCTCGCCTACTACTGCGACTGCCAGATCCTCGACGTGTTCTCCGACCGCAGCCAGGTCGCGTCGATCGTGCGCAAGCGGATCGCGGAGGACGGGGCCGTCTCGCGGCTCGGCCTGCGCATCAACTACCACTGGTTCGACCGGAATCAGCCGCCGCGCCAGGTAGACTACCGGCTTCTTTACGGCAAGGGCCCGGCTTCGGGACCCGACTCGTGGACGGTGTACTCGGCCGCCAAGGGCATCGGGCACTTCACGCTGGAGCCCGCGCGCTGAGACCCTGCCCGACCCCTCCCGACGAGGAGTCCGCGTGGCATCGACCAGCACCACCGCACCCGGCGACGTCGAGGACGCCGGACCGGCACCACGCCGCCACGGCGTGCTCGCGCTCGTGGTCGCCGTGCTCTCGGCCGGCGCGTTCGCCTTGTTCCGCAACCACCTGATCGACGACACCTTCATCACGCTCTCCTACGCCCGCAACCTCGCGTTCCACGGGCACTGGGGCCTGATCGAGCTGGGCACGTCGAACACGGCGACCTCGCCCTTGAGCGTGCTGGTGCTGGCCGGGCTGACGCTGGTGGTGCGCGACGCCGTGCCGGCCGCGGCGATCCTGTACGTGCTGTGCCAGGTTGTGATCGCCGTCGGCCTGGCCCGCCTGGGTGACCGCGCGGGCCTGCCGCGGTGGTTCTCGCCGCTGGCCGTCGCGCTGCTCACCGTGAACCCGCTGCTGATCTCGTCGATCGGGCTCGAGGTCGAGTTCGGCGTGGCGACGGTGGTGTGCCTGCTGGTGTTCTCGGCCGAGCGGCGGCCGGTGCTCGTCGGCGTGGCCACCGGCGTGCTCGTGCTCATCCGGGTGGACCTGGTGCTGATCGCGATCGTGGTGGTCCTCCTGCGGGCGCGGTTCTGGGCCGGGCTCGGCAAGTCGGTGCTGGCGGCGGTGGTCGTCGCGCTGCCGTGGTTCGTGGTCAGCTGGTTCGTGCTCGGTTCCGCGGTGCCGGACACGCTGATCATCAAAACGCTGCAGAAGTCCTGGGGCGCCTACGGGTTCTCGAACGGCCCGGCGCTGTACGAGAGCGTTTTCCCTGGGGCGACGTGGCTTTCGTTCCTCCCGGCGGCGCTGGGCGTGGTGGCTTTCGCGGTGTGGCTCCTCACGCTGGTGCGGCGCGGCCCCGCGGCGAGGACGCTGCTGCCGTTCGCGGCCCTGGTGCTCGCTGGGGTCGTGCACTACCTGGCGTACTCGCGGCTGCACGTACCGCCTTATCACTGGTACTACGCGCCGAGCATCGCCGTGACCACGCTCTTCTTCGCCGCAGCGGTCGCCGCCGTGGCCGGGTGCGCACCGGCGGTGGCCCGCTGGGCGGCCGGGGCGCCCGCGGTACTGGCGGCGGTCGGGCTCGTGGTCGTGAGCGCGGCGTTCTACGCCTGGGGTGGGCTGCCGCGGCCGTTCGCGCCGATCATGTCCAACCACACCACCACCGGCCAGTACGAGCGAATCGGGCCGGAGCTGGGCCGGCTCGTCGGTACCGGCACGGTGCGCAGTGGCGGCGAGATCGGCGTGCTCGCGTACAGCTGCGGCTGCTCGATCGTGGACCTGTTCGACGACCGCGGCGCGGTCGGCCCGGCGATCGCGAAGCGCGAGGCGACGATGGGGTCGTTCGGCCGCAAGCTCGTCGACCTCAACTTCCGCTACTTCGACTACGGAGCGGTGGCCGTGAAGCCCGAGTACGCGCTGGTCCCGACCCCGGTCGGCGCGGCCGCACCGGCGAACGTGCTGGCAAAGTGGCGGATCGCGTCGCCGTGGGCCGGCGAGCAGGTGCTCTACCTCGTGCGCGGCGACGGGACCTGACGTGGGCCGGGCCGTGGCTCCCGCGCGTCTCCCGGCCGAGCCGGGGCAGCCCGCGAGACGAGGCCGTGGCCGGGCAGTGCTGTGGCCGGCCACGGTGGCCGTGGTCTCCGCCGTGGTGTTCCTCGGCGTCAAGGGAAGCCTGATCGACGATTCGTTCATCACACTCGGGTACGCGCGCAACCTCGCCGAGCATTTCCACTGGGGACTGGTCGAGGCCGAGACGGCGAACTCGGCGACTTCGCCGCTGAACGTCCTGCTGCTCGCGCTCGGCGGCACGCTCACGCGGGTCGCGGGCGGCCAGGTCCACCCGGTGGCCGGCGCGGGACTCGTGTTCGTGGCGGAGATGACGGCCGTGGGCTGGGGGTTCGCGCGCATCACCCGGGCGCTGCGGCTGCCGTTTTTCACGGCTGTGGCGGGGACGGCGGCGATCCTGGTCAACCCGTTCGTTTTGTCGGCGACCGGGCTGGAGGTGCACCTGATTTCGGCGGCGCTGGTCCTGCTCACGGCGTACGCGCTGGAAGGCCGGGCGATCGGGTTCGGCGTGGTGGCCGGGCTCGCGGTGCTGGTGCGGCTGGATCTGGTGGTCTTCGTGGTGCTGTTCGCGCTGGGGGTCGGGGCGCTGCGGGGCCGGCTGCTGCCCGTGGTGGGCGTGGCGCTCGCGGTGTGCCTGCCGTGGTTCGTCTTCAGCTGGCTCGCACTCGGCTCGGCGATCCCCGACACCTTCCTGATCAAGACGACGCAGGGCGCGTTCGGCGAGTACACCTACGGCAACGGGCCGGAGTACTACCTCGACCCGAAGCGCTGGAAGGCGACGCTGGTGGCGTTCGCCCCGGCTGCCGGCGGGCTGGTGGCGCTGCTCGGCTGGCTGGGGTGGCTCGTGGTGCGCCGGGAACAGGCCGCGCGGTTCGGACCGGTGGGCGTGCTGGGTGTGGGAGGGCTGGCGTACTACGGTGCGTACTCGCTGCTCGGCGTGCCGCCCTACCAGTGGTACTACGTGGCGCCGATCGTCGCGCTCACGGTCGTGTTCGTGGTCGCAGCCGGGTGGCTGGCCCGCGGCGGCGCGTTCCGGGTGGCCGTGGCGAGCCTGGCGTTGGCGCTCGCGGTGCTGCCGGCCGGATACCTCGACGTGCACCGCGGGGTGCCCTGGACGGCGCCGCCGATCTTCGGCAACTGGGCCACGGCGGCGGACTACGCCCGTGTCGGCCGGGAAATCGGCGCGCGGGTCGGCGACGCGACGGTGGCGGCCCCGCCCGAGATCGGCACCCTCGCGTACTTCTGCGAGTGCGCGATGGTCGACACGTTCGCCGACCAGGGCCGCGTCGTCCCGCTGGTGGCGCAGCGCATCGCTGCGGCGGGACCGGTCGGCGGACTCCTGCTGCGGCTGGACTACCACTGGCTCGACCGCGCCCGCCGGCCCCGGCCCGTGGACTACCGCCTCGACTGGAGCTGGACGCCGATCTCCGGGCCGGACACGTGGCACCTGTCCTCACCGGCGACGGGCAACGGCTGGGTGCGGCTCGTGCGGATCTGATCGCGCCCGCGCCCCGCAGCGGTTACCGTCACGGCATGGCGAAAGACTCGGCGGTGGGGGTCGCGGTCGGGGACCGCATGGTGCGCATCTCCAACCCGGACCGGGTGTACTTCCCGGCCCGGGGCGAGACGAAGCTGGACCTGGTGAACTACTACCTCTCGGTCGGCGAGGGCATCGTGCGCGCCCTGCGGGAGCGTCCGTGCATGCTGCACCGGTTCCCTTCAGGCGTCGCGGGGGAGAAGGTGCACCAGAAGCGCGTGCCGAACGGCGCGCCGCCGTGGCTGGAGACCGTGCGGGTGCACTTCCCTCGCTACGGCCGCTACGCCGACGAGCTGTGCGTGACGGAGGCGGCGCACGTCGCGTGGGCGGTGCAGATGTCCACTGTGGAGTTCCACCCGTGGAACTCGCGTCGCGCGGACACGGAAAAGCCTGACGAGTGGCGGATCGACCTCGACCCGATGCCCGACTGTCCCTTCGACACGGTCCGCAGCGTCGCGCGCGTCGTCCACGAGGTGCTGGACGAGCTCGGCGCCGTCGGCTGGCCGAAAACCTCCGGCGGGAGCGGGCTGCACGTCTACGTGCGCATCGAACCCCGCTGGGGCTTCGCCGACGTGCGCCGCGCGGCGCTGGCCTTCGCGCGCGAGGTGGAGCGGCGCGCGCCAGACGAGGTGACGACCACGTGGTGGCGCAAAGACCGCGATCCGAAGAAGCTATTCGTGGATTACAACCAGAACGCGCGTGACCACACGATCGCCAGCGCGTACTCCGTGCGCGGCGTGCCGGAGGGCACCGTGTCGACGCCCATCCGCTGGGACGAGGTCGACGACGTCGAGCCGCGCGAGTGCACCATCGCCACAGTGCCCGCGCGCTTCGCCGAGCTGGGTGACCTCCACGGGGGCATCGACGACGCGGTGTTCTCACTGGAGCCCCTGCTCGAATGGGCCGATCGCGACGGGTTGGAAGCCGACGACTCTTGATGATCAGGCAATCCGGGAGGCGGCAGCTCCGTTGTGCAGGAAGCGGGCGCGGCCGTGCTCGTCCGAGCCGACCAGGGACAGGACCTGGTGGCCGTCGAACTTCGGCTCGAGCGTGATGATCGTGCTGTCGCCGAGGCGGACGACCTCGACGCGATTCTCGCGCTTGCCGAGGAGGGTCGCGGCGCGCTCGTTTCGGGGGCGGTAGGTGAGGGACGAGCGGCCGTTCTCGGCGGTGAGGGCGATGTCGTACAGCGTGGTGCGGTACGTGCCGCACATGCGGTCCGCGTCGATCGGAGCGGGGTTCGCGGGCGGCACGGAAAGCGGTGCCGTCCCGACGCCGGCGAGCTCCCCGAGCACCATACTGAAGATCTCGTGCGCCAGTGGCTCACTGCCCGCGCTGTTGGTCAGCACCACCACCGCGACGCCGGCCGAGGGGACGACGCGCAGGAACGCCTTCTGTCCTTTGGAGACGCCGGTGTGGCCGAGCACGCCGTCCTGGTAGAGCATCCAGCCGAGCCCCCAGCCGAGGATGCCGCCACCGAAGTCCGGGACGGACTCGAGCTGGGGTTCGCGCAGGGCCGCGAGCGTCTCGTCGGTGAGGTGCAGGCGGACGAACTCCAGCAGGTCGCGGGCACTCATCGCGAGGTGCGAGCCGCTGGGCACGCAGTGGTAGCGGACCGCCCACGACGGGGTGGGCACGAGCTGTCCGCCGGCCTCGACGTGGCCGACCGCGGCGCGGTGCAGGATCGCCTCGTACGGGTCGGTGGCGACGGTCCGCAGGCCCAGCGGTGTCACGAGGTGATCGCGCAATGCGGCGTGGAAGGGCTTGCCGCGCAACACTTCCACGAGCCGGCCGAGCAGCGCGTACCCGCTGTTGGAGTAGGAGAAGAGGGCGCCCGGCGGGAGGAGCTGGTGCGCGTCGGCCAGAGCGGCGACGAACTTCTCGATGGCGTCGTCGTTGCGACCGGCATCGACGTAGTGGTTGCCGTCGAGGCCGCCGGTGTGGGTGAGCAGGTGGCGGGCGGTCAGTGACGCGGTGGCGGCCGGGTCGCTCAGCCGGAAACCGGGCACGTACTCGCGAACGGGATGGTCGAGATCCAGCACGCCCTCGTTCACCAGTTGCCGGACCAGGGTCGCGGTCCAGATCTTGGTGATCGAGCCGATCTTGAACACCGAGTCCGTCGTGGCCTCGACTCCCGTGCGCAGGCTCAGCACGCCCGCGGCCTCGTCCCTGATCTTTCCGCCGGCCAGCACCGCCACCTGCGCGCCCGGCACGTCGTACTTCGTGATGAGCTCGCCCAGGTTCCACCCCACCCCGCCAACCTAGCGGCCGTTCCGGGACGGACTGGGCGAGCACACTCCGCCGACCCTACCCGCGAGATCGCGCCGGCTTCCCGATTGTGCGGTGCGATCGGCCCCCGGCCGATCCGACCGCACAATCGGGAAGCCGGCTCAAAGGCGATCTCGCCCGCCCCGACGGAGTCGGGGCCAAAAATTTACAGCCGTTCGATGATCGTCGCGTTGGCCAGGCCGCCGGCTTCGCACATGGTTTGCAGGCCGTAGCGGCCGCCGGTCTGCTCGAGTACCGACAGCAGCGTCGTCATCAGGCGCCCGCCGCTGGCACCGAGCGGATGGCCGATCGAGATGGCGCCGCCGTTGACGTTGACCTTGTTCAGGTCCGCGCCGAGCTCCGCCTGCCACGCCAGCACGACGCTGGCGAACGCTTCGTTGACCTCGAACGCGTCGATGTCCGACAGCTTCAGGCCCGCGCGGTCGAGCACCTTGCGGGTCGCCGGGATCACGCCGGTGAGCATGTAGAGCGGGTCGTCGCCGACCACCGAGAACGAGTGCAGGCGCGCCCTCGGCTTGAGGCCGAGCTTCTTCGCCGTGTCGCTGCTGGTGATGAGCACCGCGGACGCGCCGTCGTTGATCGGCGAGGAGTTGCCCGCCGTCACGCGCCAGTCGATCTGCGGGAAGCGCTCGGACCACAGGTCGGCCTTGAACGCCGGCTTGAGGCCCGCGAGGACCTCGGGCGTGGTGCCCGGGCGCACCGACTCGTCGGTGGTCACGTCGACGAGCGTGCCGTCGGGGCCCGGCGCCTTGAGTGCGGCGACCTCGCCGGCGAACTTGCCGTCAGCCCAGGCCTGGGCCGCGCGGCGGTGGCTCTCGGCGGAATACGCGTCGAGCTGCTCGCGCGAGAAGCCCCACTTGGCGGCGATGAGCTCCGCGCTGATGCCCTGTGGCACGAGGCCTTCGGGATAGCGGGCCGCGACACCGGCGCCGAACGGGTCCTTGCCGGCCATCTGGCTGCCCATCGGCACGCGGCCCATGGACTCGATGCCGGAGGCGATGGCGATGTCGTACGCGCCGCTCAGTACACCCTGCGCGGCGAAGTGGATGGCCTGCTGGCTGCTGCCGCACTGGCGGTCGACAGTCACGGCGGGCACCGACTCCGGCAGCCCCGCGGCGAGCGCGGCCCAGCGCGCGGTGTTCATGCTCTGCTCGCCGATCTGCCCGACCGCGCCGCTGATCACGTCGTCGATCAGCGCGGGGTCGATGCCGGTGCGTTCGACCAGCGACCGGATGGCGTGCGCGTGCAGGTCGACCGGGTGGACCCCCGCCAGCTTCCCCGTTGGCTTGCCCTTGCCGATCGGTGTCCGAACCGCGTCGACGATGACCGCGTCCCTCATGACCTGCCTCCTCGCATAGCCGCTTAATCCAGTTGTACGCCTTATGGGTTTGATAACACAACTCACTCGGCGAAGGCTGTCGGCCACCTCACACCCTCTGGTGACGTGCTAGGTTGGAAATTCCTGCTGGGGTGTAACGGAGGTGGGACGGATGGCAACGCGAGGCCGGGAGTGCTCGATCGCGGACGCACTGGAGGTGGTCGGCGAGCGGTGGAGTCTGCTCGCGCTCCGGGAGGTCCTGCTGGGCGAGCGGCGGTTCAACCAGATCGCGGAGAACACCGGGGCCAGCCGCGACATCCTGGCGGCGCGGCTGCGCAAGCTGGTCGACGCCGGCGTGCTCGAGAAGCGCCAGTACGAGGACCACCCACCGCGCTTCGAGTACCTGCCGACGGAGTCCGCGAAGGCGCTCCAGCCGGTGCTGCTCGGCCTGATGCAGTGGGGCGACCGGTTCATCCGCCAGGGCCCGCCGCCGACTGTGTACGAGCACGACTGCGGTGAAAAGCTGCACGTGAAGAGCGTGTGCGCAGATTGCGGCGAGCCGATCGCGTCGAAAGGCCTGCACGCGGTCCGCGTGGGCGCGGTGCGCTGATCTTCCGGTGAAGCACACGGCTTCCGGGCCGGGCGGGCGCGTGCCAGGATGGCCGCGGAAGCCGTCCGGCCGGGCGGTGGTGCCGGGAAGGGGCGGCGTGCCGGAACGGATCCTGGTGACCGGCGGGACCGGTCAGCTCGGCAGGGTGGTCGTCGAACGCCTGAGGGCGGCGGGGGAGCAGGTGCGCGCGCTGAGCCGCCGGCGCCGCGGCGGAGGCGGCGCCGAATGGGTCGTCGGGGACCTGCGCTCCGGGCGCGGGATCGACACCGCGCTGGCGGGCTGCGACGTCGTTCTGCACTGCGCCACCGACTACCGGCACGAGGTCGCCACGATGCGCACGCTCGTCGAGGCCGCGCGCTGGACGGGCAACCCGCCGCACGTCGTGTACGTGTCCATCGTCGGCGTCGACCGCGTGCCGCTCGGCTACTACGCGGCGAAACTCGCCGCGGAGGAGGTGCTCGCGAGTTCCGGGCTGCCGCACACGATCCAGCGCGCGACGCAGTTCCACGCGCTCGTGCGCGCCGTGCTCGCGGGCGCGGCCCGGCTGCCCGTCGTCCCGGTGCCGCGGTGGCGGTTCCAGCCCGTCGATGTGCGCGACCTCGCGGTGCGCCTGGCCGAGCTCGCCAAGGCGGAGCCCGCGGGCCGGGTGCCGGACTTCGGCGGGCCGGAGGTGCTGGCGGCGGCGGACCTGGCGAAGGCGGTGCTCGCGGCGAGTGGCCGGACCAAGCGCGTGCTGCCGGTACGGCTGCCCGGCGCGTTGTTCCGCGCGTACGCCGAGGGTGGCAACCTCGCGTCTGGCCACGCCGACGGGGTGATCACCTTCCGGCAGTACCTGGCGGAGCAGCCGAATCCGGTGGCTCTGCGCTACCACTGACTGCGCGCGGCGTGACCAGCAGCTTCAACACGTCGGCGAAGAGCGAGTCCGGCACCGCCGACGCTTCGACGCCGCGCTCCACCGCGAGCCCGTTGGACAGCGCCAGCACCACCACGGCGAGCTGCTCCGGCGGCAGCGGAAGCTCGACGCCGTGCTGGGCCGCGGCCCGCGTGATGGCCGCGGTGATGGCGTCGCGCAGCTGTGCCCGGCGCAACGCGAGTCCCTTGTGGACGGCGGGGTTGCGCATCGCGATTCCCCAGTACTCCAGTAGAAGCCGGTGCCACGTCGCGTCCGTGTCGACACCCGCGGCCAGCCGCGCGCCAGCCTCCGCGGTGGCCTCGCCGAGATCGCTCAGCTCGTCGAACGCCGTGGTGGCCGAACGCATGCGCTCCACGATGTGCTCTTCCATGATGGTGAGCACGAGGTCGTCGCGGCCCTCGAAGTTCGAGTAGACCGCACCCTTGGTGAGGCCGGCCGCCGCGGCGATGTCGTTGAGCGACGTGGCCGCGATGCCCTGCCGGGCGAACACCTCGCCCGCGGCGTCGATGATCTTGCGTCGGGTCTCGGCGCGGCTCGGGCGACGGCGCGGGGTCCGCGAAGGGGCCATGAGCCGGAGACTACAGCTCCCTCACCTGGACGTTTTTCGTTGACTGTGATCCAGGTCATCTGGTAAGCCTCTGACTCGATACCGGTTGGTATTGAGTTGAAGGTTCCGTGCCCACCATCAGCGTCGACATCCGCCGAAAGCTCTCCACCCTCGCCGTCGTCACCGCGATGGCCGCGACGGTCTTCACGGCCGCGCCGTCCGCCACCGCCGCGCCGTCGCCCGGAAATCTCGCGAGCGAACCGTTCTACGCCCAGCCCTCGCCGTTGCCGGAAGTCGCGCCGGGCACCGTGCTCGACTCGCGCCCGGTCACCATCCGGGCGCTGACCCTGCCCGTGCCGGTGCGCGCGTGGCAGGTGAAGTGCCGCTCGACCGACACCTCTCCGGTCCGAGCACGCCGACGGGCCTGATCGGCTATTCGGGTGGTGCGCTCGCCAGTGAGTGGGCCAACGAGCTGCAGCCGCGGTACGCGCCGGAGCTGAAGTTCGCCGGGGTCGCCGCCGGCGGCGTGCCTGCGGACCTCGACTACATCGCCCGCCGCATCGACGGCGGCCCGTTCGCGGGGATCTACGTGGGCGCCGCCGTCGGGCTGGCCCGCGCGTACCCCGGGATCGACACGGACACGCTGCTCAACGCGCGCGGTAAGCAGGCGTTCGCCGAAGTCGGTGGACAGTGCATCGAGCATTCACGGTCGGACAGGCGTTCCGGCGCATGCGGGACTACACGACCGTGCCGCAGCTGCTCGACGTGCCCGCGGTGAAGCGCGTGATCGCCGAGAACACCATGGGGCGCTTCAAGCCCGGCTCGCCGGTCTACGTCTACCAGGGCGTGTTCGACGAGCTTGCGTTCTCGCCGCCGGTGGACAAGCTCGTGCGCACGTACTGCGCGCAGGGCGCTGCGGTGCAGTACCGCCGGATCCCGATCGGCGACCACGTGACGGTGGCGGTGCAGGGCGCGCCCGGCGCGCTGGCCTACCTCGCCGACCGGCTGGCGGGCAAGCCCCACCCAGCACCTGCTGAGCGCGTCCGGGTGCCCCCCCGCCGGTGGAGGGACCGCCACCCGAGTCCTCCGAGGAGTTTGATCCGGCTCCGCCGGAAACCGATCCGCCTCCGTCGTTGGCGGGCAATAATTCCGAAGAATCTTGACCAGGTTCGGGCAGACATCCTATGTTTGGCGAGCTTCAGGCCTCGCTCACGGCCGGATTCCGCCTTCGACGACGAACGGACCTGTCATGTCGGACCTCTCCTCCCCGCCCTCCCGTCGGACCTTTCTCAAGCTCGGTGGCGCCGTCGGCGCGGGCTTCGCCTTGAGCGGGTTTCGCCCGTTCAAGGCGCAAGCGTCGCCCGCGCGACCGCCGTCCGCCAACCTCGTCTCGGACAACGCCGCGACCACGCTCTGGTACCCGGCGCCGGCTGTCGAGTCGCACGTGATCGAGCAGGCGTTGCCGATCGGTAATGGTCGGATCGGTGGCCTCGTCGGTGGCGACCCCGCAGCCGACTACGTGTACTTCACCGACTCGTCGCTCTGGACCGGCGGGCTCAACGACACGGTGCAGGACGACGGCCAGCTGCCCTACGGCAAGGACGACTTCGGCAGCTTCGGCCTCCTGGCCAAGGTGCGGCTGAAGTTGCCCGCCCACACCGGCGTCAGCGGCTACCGGCGAACCCTGGACCTCAGCAACGGCCTCGTCACGGCGACCTACGGCCTGCGTGGCGCGACCTACCGGCGCGAGGTCTACGCGAGCTACCCCGACGACGTCGTGGTGATCCGGCTGACGCAGCAGGGCGGCGGTTCCTACACCGGTTCGGTGACGCTGGAAGGCACTCGCGACGAGAAGCCGACGGCGGGCGGCGGCGCCGTATCGCTCGGCGGCACCTTCGCGAACGGCCTGAAGTACAGCAGCGCCGTCACGGCCGCGTCGAAGGGTGGGCGCGTCGCCGTTTCGGGTACGGAGGTGACCTTCACCGGCTGCAGCGAAGTGGTGATCGTGGTCTGCGGTGGCACGAACTACGTTCCCGACGCCGCGCGGCACTACCTCGACGCCGGGGCGAACCCGGCTTCCGTGGCTGTCGGCAAGGTGAACGCCGCGGCCGCCGCGTCCGGCACCGCGCTGCTCGCGACCCACGTGCAGGACTACCGCAAGCTGTTCGACCGGATGAAGGTCGACCTCGGGCAGTCGCCGGCCAACCGGCGCACGCTCGACTCGTGGTCGCGCATCGCGGTGCGCTACACCGACCCGGGCACGCCAGACCCGGAGCTCGAGGCGAGCTACGTGCAGTTCGGCCGTTACCTGACGATCACCGGCTCCCGCAGCGGTCTCCCGATCAGCCTCCAGGGCCTGTGGCTCAACAACAACTCGCCCGACTGGTACAGCGACTACCACACCGACATCAACCTGGAGATGAACTACTGGCTCGCCGACCGCGCGGGCCTGAAGGAGTGCTTCACCGCGCTGGCGGACTACTGCCTCGCGCAACTGCCCTCGTGGACCGACACGACGAAGCGGCTGTTCAACGACCCGCGCAACCGGTTCCGCAACAGCACCGGCAAGATCGCCGGCTGGGCGATCGCGTTCTCCACCAACATCTACGGCGGCTCCGGCTGGGCGTGGCACCCGGCGGGCAACGCGTGGCTGTGCAACAACCTGTGGGACCACTACGAGTTCACCCAGGACAAGGCCTACCTCGCGAAGGTCTACCCGGTGCTCAAGGGCGCGACGGAATTCTGGGAGGCGCGCCTGGTCACGAAGAACATCGACGGCAAGGACTACCTGGTCAGCGACACCGACTGGTCGCCCGAGCACGGCCCGGACGCACAGGGCAACACCTACTCCCAGGAGCTCGTCCACGACCTGTTCGGGCACTTCACGCAGGCGACGCAGATTCTCGGGCGCGACGGCGACTACGGCAAGACGATCACGGGGATGCGCGACCGGCTGCACCTGCCGACCGTCAGCCCGGTCACCGGCTGGCTGCAGGAGTGGCTCTCGCCGGAGAACCTGGGGGAGACCACCCACCGGCACCTCTCGCCACTCATCGGGTTCTTCCCCGGCGACCGCATCAACACCGACACCGCGTCGAAGGAACTGATCGACGGCGTGCGCAACCTGCTGATCGCCCGCGGGATGGACACCTTCGGCTGGGGCTGCGCATGGCGCTCGGCGTGCTGGGCCCGGCTCAAGGACGCCGACCGCGCGTACCAGCTCTTCCTCACGGTGCTGCGGCCCTCGTTCAACAACGGCAACGGCACGGCGGCCAACTTCTTCGACATGTACAGCCAGGGCAGCTACACGATCTTCCAGATCGACGCGAATCTCGGCGGGCCGGCCGCGGTGCTGGAAATGCTGCTGTACTCGCGCTCCGGCGTGATCGAGCTCCTGCCCGCGCTGCCGTCGGCCTGGGCGGGGTCCGGGCACGTGACCGGCATCGGCGCCCGCGGCGGGTTCGAGGTCGACCTCGAATGGCGGCGCGGCAAGGTCACGAAGGCGGTCGTGCGCAGCGTCGGCGGGACCGAGACCGAACTGCGCGCCGGTACCTGGAAGCAGCAGATCCGGCTGCGCCCGGGACAGTCGATCACCGTCACCCCGCGGTGACCGGACCGGCGCCGGAAGGTTCCCGTCCGTACCTTCCGGCGCCCGTGCCCCCGTCGATTCGACCTCGAACAGTGTAGCGTTCAACTATACGAGTCGGATGGATCGGAGCGGGCATGAACATCGCGTTGTGGATCGCGGCGGGGATTTCGGCAGTGCTGTACTTGGGGGCGGGCGGAATGAAGCTCGCCACGCCGCGGAAGAAGCTGCTCGAGAACCCCAACATGGGCTGGGTCGAGGACTTCTCGGACACCTCGGTGAAGCTGATCGCGCTCGCGGAGGTGCTCGGCGCGATCGGGCTGATCCTGCCGTGGGCTCTGGACATCGCGCCCGTCCTGACGCCGATCGCGGCGGTGGGCCTGGCGATCGTGGCCCTCGGCGCGATCGTGGTGCACGCGCGGCGCAAGGAACCGAAGGGTGTGCCGGTCAACGTGGTACTGCTGGTGCTGACCGTCTTCGTCGCCGTGGGCCGCTTCGCCGGCTGAGCGCGGCCTCACCCGGGCGTCGGTCTCGACCCGTCCGCGGAGCCGCGGCTGGCTTAGGCTGGGGCGGCGAGGGACGGAGGCCCGAGGTGGACGTCGATCTGCGGAAGGTGCGCTACTTCGTCGCCGTGGCCGAGGAACTGCACTTCGGCCGGGCGGCGGAGCGGTTGCACATCGCGCAGCCCGTGCTGTCACGCCAGATCAGGGCGCTGGAAGAGGAGCTGCGCGCGCAGCTGTTCGTGCGTGACCGGCGCTCGACGGAGCTCACGGCCGCCGGCCGGCAGCTGCTCGAGGACAGCCGGCCGATCCTCGCCTCGGCCGACGCGTTGCGGCGGCGCGTGGCGCTGGCCGCGCGCGGCGCTTCGACCTTCACCATCGGATTCATGCCCGGCATCACCGTGACCCAACCCGTGCGCGCGCTGACGGACCGGCATCCCGGCCTCGACGTGGAGCTGGTCCGGACCACGTGGGATGACCAGACCCAGGTGCTGCACGACGGCCGGGCCGACGTCGGCATCGTCCGGCTGCCGGTGGACCCGCGCGGGCTGACCGTGCGGCCGATGTTCAGCGAGCCGCGTGTGGCCATCCTGCCGGTGTCGCACCGCCTGGCGGGCAAGGAATCCGTCGACGTGGCCGATCTCGCCGACGAGCACCTGCTCAACGACCCGGACGCGGTGCCGGAATGGCGGGCCGTCGCGACCGAGCTTCGCGCCGGCGGCGCCGCGCGGCCCCGCGGGTTCCGCAGTATCGAGGAGAAGCTGGAGCACGTGGCCGCCGGTCTGGGCATCGCGATCGTGCCGCTGTCCACTTCGGAGTACTACACGCGCCCCGACGTCACCCACGTGCCGGTCGGCGACCTCCCGCCGGGCCAGGTCGCCTTGGCCTGGGTCGCCTCGCGGCGCTCGCGGCTGATCTACGAGTTCGCGGAGCTCGTCACAGCCTGACTGCGCGTGACGTGGTGGTGTGGTAGGCCAAGACCATGAACGCGCTGGGTTCCTACGTCGAGTCGTGGTCTCCTGAACCGGTCACCGACACCGACGCGCTGCCGGCCGGACCGGCGGCCGCGCTGTCGGCGGCGCTGGACCTGCCGCGGCCGGCTGCCGTCGCGGGGCAGGCGCTACCGCCGCTGTGGCACTGGCTGTACTTCCTGGAGTGGCCGCGGCATTCGGAGATCGGCGCCGACGGCCATCCGGCGGACGGCCACTTCCTGCCGCCGCTGCCGGACCGGCGGCGGATGTTCGCCGGTGGACGCCTGGAAGTCCGGGCCCCGCTCGTGCTGGGCACGCCGGCCGAACGGACGCGGTCGCTCGGCGAGGTCGCGGTGAAACACGGCCGCACGGGCGAGATGCTGTTCGTGACGGTGCGGTCGGAGATCAGGCAGGACGGGACCGTGCGCGTGGTCGAGGAGCAGGACATCGTCTACCGCTCCGGCGAGGACGCCGGGCGCACTGCGCTGGCGGCGCTCGACGTGTCCGGAAAGCCGGAGTCGGCCGCCGAGTGGCAGCAGGCGTGGACGCCGGATCCCGTGCTGCTGTTCAGGTTCAGCGCGCTGACGGCCAACGCGCACCGCATCCACTACGACGAGCCGTACGTCACCGGCACCGAGGGGTACCCGGGTCTCGTGGTGCACGGCCCGCTGCTCGTGCTGCTCTTGCTGGAGCTGGCGCGCACCCGGGCGCCGGAACGCCCGATCCCGTCGCTGTCCTACCGCTTGCGCCGCCCGGTCTTCGCAGGCGAGCACCTCCTCGCGACCGGCGTGCCCGGCGACGGCGGCGCGGCGCTGCAGGTCGACTCCGCGCGCACGGAAGCCGTGGCGACCGCGGACGTCGTGTTCGCCTGACTGCGGTTCAGGCTCGGCGGGCCTCGGCGGGGGACACCGGCGGGTCGGCCTCGACGCCGTGCAGCACGTGGGCCAGGACTTCCGCGCCGCGGACGACGCGCGGGCCGGGGCGGTTGAAGTAGGCCGGACCGTCGAGCAGCCACACCGCACCGGCGCGCACAGCGGGCAGCTCGGCCCAGCCCGGCAACGAGGTGAGGACGTCGA
This sequence comes from Amycolatopsis sp. NPDC051372, assembly GCF_040682095.1. Classification (NCBI taxonomy): domain Bacteria; kingdom Bacillati; phylum Actinomycetota; class Actinomycetes; order Pseudonocardiales; family Pseudonocardiaceae; genus Amycolatopsis; species Amycolatopsis sp. NPDC051372. The sequence continues at coordinate 23,082 of NZ_JBFBAF010000012.1, read as the reverse complement.
ACTCCGCCGCTGTGCGATCGGGGCTGAAGCCGCACGGTAGGACGAGCAGCACGTCCGGGCGCGCGGCTGCGACGGCGTCCCACGGGATCGGGTGCGTGTGCTCGCCGGGCGCCGCGAGCAGCGGTTCGCCGCCCGCCGCGGTGATCTGCTCGGGCACCCAGTGCCCGGCGGGCCACAGCGGGTCGAGCCATTCGAGGGCGACCACGCGTGGCCGCGGCCGGCCGGCGACGCGAGCGCGGACGGCGTCGAGTCGCGCGGTGAGTGAGCGGACTCGATCGGCGGCGAGGGCCGGCACGCCCAGCGCGTCGCCGAGCGTCGTGACGCAGCCGAGGACCTCGGCGAGCCGCCGGGGCTCCAGGCTCAGGACCTTCGGCCCCGCGTCGAGCATCCGCACGGCTTCGGCGACTCGGGTGTAAGAGACCGCGCACACCTCGCACAGGTCCTGGGTGAGCACGAGATCCGGCGCGAGCCCGGCCAGCCGCGCGGTGTCCACCGAGTACAGCGAAGACCCGCGGTGAGCCGAACCCCCGACGGCGTCGGAGATCTCGCGACTGGTCAGCACGGCGTCGTCCACCTCGGCCGCGGTCACGACGGGCACCGACTCGACGCCGGGCGGCCAGTCGCATTCGTGGGTGCGTCCGACCAGGTCATCGAGGCGGCCGAGCTCCGCGACGAGGTCGGTGGCGGCGGGCAGCAGCGACACGATCCGCATGGTTCGAACCTAGCCCGCGCCGCATCGTCTCGCACGGGGTAGGCAGGACCGCGATCACCGTCAGTTACGCGACCCGGTGAAGTCTAGGGGAACCTGTCGAAAGACCGGGATCTCCCTCAAAACCGGCCGGACCTTGTCGTGTGGCCGGTGTGACCGTGGGTAGCGTGCGGCTTTCGGGAAACCGAAAGGGAGGCCCTCGGGTCACCGACAGGGGAGAAGCGGCAGAAATGTACGCCGAGGAGCGCCATCAGACGATCCTGGATTGTGCAGAAGGCCCGCGACGCCGCGCTCGGCCAAGGCCAGGTGGTGCTGCTGCGCGGCCCGGCGGGCATCGGCAAGACGAAGCTGGTGGCAGCCGCGCTCGACGAGCTCGACACCGTCGCCGCGACGGTCCTCACCGTCACCTGCGTGGCGCGCAGGAACGGCCGGGTCGACGTGGCCGGGCTGGCGACGCAGTTCGACATCACCAGGGAGACGGTGCAGCCGCCGGTCAGGCGGCCTGGTGCAGCGCCGCCAGCAGCGTCGCGGCGCGCGCGTCGACGTCCTCGGCCTGCAGTTCGTTGGTGGTGAAGGAGAACGAGACACCACGGTTGGGCCACGCGCCGTGCCGGCCGCCGCCCGCGCCCGAGTGGCCGAACGCACCCGGGTCGGCGCCGTCGGGACCGTAGGTGCCGATCGGGTCGGCCAGCTCGAAGCCGAGACCGAAGCGCAGCGGCCGGTCGTTGATCGCATCGACGCCCTCGCTCCACGTGCGGGTCGCTTGCGTCAGCACGGCCGACGGGACGAGGGAACCCGCCAGCAGCAGGTCGTAGAGTCGCGCCATGCTCGTGGCCGTGCCGACGCCGCTGCCGGCCGCGAGCTCGGCGCCGCGGTACCCGGGGGAGTTCATGGTGTCGGTGGAATCCAGCAGGCCGCGGTACATGCGCTCGACGACGCGCCGGCGCTCCTCGTCCTGCAGGAACGTGCTGATCCGGTAGCCGGGCGCGCGTTGCAGCGTCGCGACCGGGATCGACGGCGGGGTGCCGAGCCGCAGATCCAGCCTGTGCGGGGCGGTGAGCAGCTCGTGCAGCAGCTCGCCGACGCGCTGGCCGGTGACGCGGCGGATCAGTTCCGTGGCGAGGTAGCCGTAGGTCAGGGCGTGGTACGCCACGCGCGCGCCCGGTGTCCACAGAGGACTCTGCGAGGCGAGGGCGGTCGCGTTGGCCGCATTGTCGGCCATCGGCACCTCGGCGTCCACATAGGGCAGCCCGACGGTGTGCGCGAGCACCTGCGACACGGTCACGTCGGCCTTGCCCGCCGCCGCGAACTCCGGCCAGTAGCGCGCCACGCGTTCGCCCGGGCCGAGCTGGCCGCGCGCGGTGAGCATCGCGACGAGTGTGGCCACGATCCCCTTGGTGCCGCTGAACAGCACCACGCGCGTGTCGCGGGTCCAGGGGACCCCGGGCGCGGCGGATCCAGAGCACAGCTCGACCACGAGGCGGCCACGCCGGAAGACGCTGAACGCGACCCCGCCCGAGGCCGCGGCGGCCACCTCGTCGAACGCTTCGCGCACCGCCTCGAACCCCGGCCGCACCTCGCCGTGGCCGGTCATAGGCGCGGCGTGGTGGCCAGCAGTTCGCCGGTGTAGGAGTGGGCGGGCGCGGTCAGCACGGCTTCGACCGTACCCTCTTCCACGATCTCCCCGCCGCGCAGAACGGCGATCCGGTCGGCCACCTCGGGCGCGAGCGCGATGTTGTGCGTCACGAACAGCACGGCCATCCCCAGCTCGCGGCGCAGCTCGCCGAGCAGTTCCACGATGGTCGCCTGCACCGACACGTCGAGCGCGGAGGTCACCTCGTCGCACACCAGCACGTCGGGGGTCGTCACCAGCGCCCGCGCGATCGCCGCGCGCTGGCGCTCGCCGCCGCTGAGCTGGTCGGGCAGTCGGTTCGCGAGCGACCGGCCGAGCCGCACGCGGTCGAGCACCTCGGCCACGCGCTCGCGCCGCTGTGGACGCGACAGCGACGTCAGGTGCACCAGCGGCACCTCGATCGATTGCGCGATCGTGCGGCGTGGGTTGAGCGAGGAGAACGGACTCTGGAACACATACTGGATTCGCCGCCGCTCGTCGTTGCTGCGCTGGCGTGTGCCGGGTGCGAGCGGGGTCCCGTCGAGCGCGACAGTTCCGCTGAAGCCGCGCGTGAGACCCGCGACGCACTGCGACAGCGTGGTTTTGCCGGACCCGGATTCGCCCAGCAGCATCACGCACTCGCCGCGGGTCACCTCCAGGTCCACCCCGCGCAGCACCTCCTGGCGGCCGTACGCGACGTGGATGCCGCGCGCGGCCAGCACCGCGTCCGAGGGCGGCGGAGCGACGCCGGGTTCCGCGCCCAGATCCGGCACGGCGGCCAGCAGCTCGCGCGTGTAGGCGTGTTCCGGCCGCTTCAACACGTCCTCGGCCGGCCCGGTCTCGACCACGCGGCCCTGGTACATGACCGAGACGCGGTCGGCGAGCTGCGCGACCACGGCCAGGTCGTGGGTGATGTAGAGCGCGGCCACGCCGTGCTCGGCCGTCAGCCGCCGCACTGTCTCCAGAACGAGCGCCTGCGTCATCACGTCGAGCCCGGTCGTCGGCTCGTCGAGCACCACGACGCTCGGCCGGCACGCGAACGCCATCGCGATCCCCACGCGCTGCTGCTGCCCGCCCGAGAGCTGGTGCGGGTAGCGCCGGCGGTAGGCCGGATCGGCGGGCAGCCCGACCTCTGTGAGCACCTCGGCCACGCGCTCCTCGACCGGGCCGGGGTAGCCGTGCGTCTGCAGCACCTCGGCGATCTGCAGCCCTATCCGCAGCGCCGGGTTCAGCGACAGCGCCGGGTCCTGCGGCACGTAGGAAACGGTCGTGCCGCGGAGTTTCCGACGCTCGGGCGTGGCGAGTGAGAGCACGTCGACGGGTTCGCCCTCGCGCGGGTGCAGCGTCACCTCGCCGCCGTCCGCCACGAGCCCGCGGCGGAAGTGACCGAGTGCGGCCAGCCCCGCCGTGGTCTTGCCCGACCCGGACTCGCCGACGAGCGCCAGCACCTCGCCCGGCGCGATGCGGTAGGCGACGTCGTGGAGCACCGGCCGGCCCGCGGCCGTCTTCACCCGCAGGCCGGTCACTTCCAGCGCGAGTTGCGCGTTGCCCACCGCGGTCACGAGCGTTCCTCCCGGGTGCGCCCGGCCGCGGCCGAGGCGAGCGAGTCGGCCACGAGGTTCGTGCCGACGGCGAGCAGCGCGATCGCCACCACCGGGAGCAGCGCGCCCCACGGCTGCACGACCAGCGCGATCCGGTTCTCGTTGATCATCAGGCCCCAGTCGGCCGCGGGCGGCTGGATCCCGAGCCCGAGGAACGACAGCGACGCGATGTAGCCGATGGAGTAGGTCAGCCGTAGACCGAGCTCCACCATGAGCGGGCCGGTGATGTTCGGCAGGATCTCGCGCAGCAGGATCCGGCTGCGCGGCACCGCGTACATCTCCGCGGCCCGGATGTAGTCCTCGCCGCGCACCGCCACCGTCGCCTGGCGCGCGACGCGAGCCGTGCGGGGCGCGTGGGTCAAGCCGATCACCAGCACGAGCAGCCAGCCCTTCGGCCCGATCACCGCGATGGCGAGCAGCGCGATCACCAGCTGCGGGAACGACAGCAGCACGTCGTTGCCGCGCATCAGCAGGCTGTCGAGCCGGCCTCCGCCGTAGCCCGCGACCATGCCGAGCAGCGCGCCCAGCACGATCCCGAGCACGGTGGCGAGCACCGCGTAGAGCAGCAGCGTGGTGCCGCCGGCGAGGAACCGCGTGAGCACGTCGCGGCCGAGGCCGTCGGTGCCCGCGAGCCCGTCCGGTTTGAACGGCTTGCCCGCGAAGTCCGTGGTGCTGTAGCCGGTGAGCACCGGCCCGAGCCACGGGCCGAGCAGCGCCACCAGCACCACGATCCCGGCCAGCACCGTGCCGACCTTCGCCTGCGGGAACCGCCACGCCGTACGGAGGAGTCCGCGGGCCTTGACGGGTGCTTCGCCGGCCGTGGTGGCCGGTGCGAGCTCGTCGTCGACGGCGGTCATCGGCTCGCCTCCGTCCGCAGCTTGGGGTTCGCGAGGATGCCGACCACGTCGGCGAGCAGGTTCACCACGATGTACACCGCGGCGATGATCAGCGTCACGGCCTGGACCACGGCGACGTCGCGTTTGCTCACCGCGTCGATCAGCGACTGCCCGATGCCGGGGTAGCGGAAGAGGAACTCGACCACCACGACCCCGCCCGCGAGCCACGCGAGCTGCAGTGCCACGACCTGCGCGACGGGACCCACGGCGTGCGGCAAGGCGTGCCGCAGCAGCACGGTCCGCTCGCGCACGCCCTTGAGCCGCGCCATCTCGACGTAGCCGGAGTCGAGAACCTCGTTCATGGTCGCCCGCATCATCCGGGCGATGTACGGCGTCACCACCAGCACGAGCGTTGCCACCGGCAGCACGAGCTGGCTCGGCTGCCGCCACACCGGTTCACCGGGCGCGGTGAGCGTGACCGAGGGCAGGACCTTGAACACCGTGGTCGCGAACAGCACGATCAGCGCCACGCCGATCACGAACTCCGGCAGCGCGGCGATCACCAGGCTGATGCCGGACACGGTCTGGTCCGCGGCCCGGCCGCGCCGCATCGAGCTCCACGTGCCGAGCACCAGCCCGAGCGGAGTCGCGATCACCGCGGCGAGCACGAGCAGCACGAGCGAAGCCACGATCCGGTCGCCGAGCAACGTCGTCACCGGGCCCTGCGTGGACGTCGAGGTGCCGAGATCGCCGGTGAAGAGTCCGCCGAGCCAGCTGAGGTAGCGCTGCCAGACCGACTCGTCGAGGTGCAGCTGGTGCTGCAGCGCGGCGATCCGCTCCGGTGTCGCTTGCTGGCCGAGGATGGCGCGCGCCGGGTCTCCCGGCAGCAACAGCGTCGCCACGAACACGAGCAGCGTGACCAGCCACAGCACCACGAGGCTCACGAGCAGCCGCTTCACGATCATCCGGGTCATGCCGCACCTCACTTTCCTGAGTCGACGGGCGCTGTGCCGAGCCATGCTTCGCGGAACTGGTAGCCCGACAGCGAGATCCCCGTCCGGTCCGGCACGAGGCCCGCCACGTAGACCTGGTGGGCGTCCACCTGGTCGACGAAGCCCCACACGATGAGGCCGCCGCGTTCGTACTCGATCCGCTGCGCCTGGTGCAGCAAGTCCGTGCGGGCCGCGGTGTCCACAGTGGCGCTCGCGCGCGTGACGAGGTCGGTGAACTGCGGGTCCTGCCAATGGGTTTCGTTGTACGGCGACTTCGGCAGCGAACCGTTCGCGACCTGCGGCAGGTAGTTGCGCGTGTACCAGAAATCCTGCGCGAAGTCCCATGACAGGTAGTTCTCGCCGTAGAACGTGGTGGTGTCGACCTTGCGGATGCGCACGTTCACACCCGCCGCCTTCGCCTGCTGCTGGAACACCTGCGCCGCCTCGACCGCGCCGGCCTGGATGGGCGCGGTGACGAGCTCGATGTCGAGGTTCTCGTGCCCGGCTTCGGCCAGCAGTCGCTTCGCGGCCAGGATGTCCTGTTTGCGTTGCGGCAGCTGCGAGTCGTACGCCGGGTCGAACGGCGCGTAGAGGTCGTTGCCGGGCCGGCCCTGACCGCTCAGAACCTGGTTGATCATCTGGTCACGGTCCACCACCAGCCGCAGCGCCTGGCGCACGCGCACGTCGTCGAACGGCGGACGGTCCACGCGCATCGTGAAGGGCAGCCAGGTACCCGTGGCCGAGCGCAGCACACGCATCCGAGGGTCGCTGCGCAGCACGTCGATGAGCGCCACCGGCACCTGGTCGATGGCGTCCACCTGGGACGAGAGCAGCGCGTTGATCCGGGCGTCGTCCTCGGCGAAGTTGATCAGCACCAGCTCGTCGAGGTAGGGCTGGCCGGGCCGCCAGTAATGGTCGTTGCGCACGAAGGTGCTCTGCAGACCGGCGGTGAACTCCTTCAGCCGGAACGGCCCGGTGCCGATCGGCCGCTTCACGTCGAAGTCCGCCGGCACGATGCCGAGCGAGTATTGGCCGAGCAGGTCGTCGAAGCCGGCGTTGGGCTCGGTGAGCCGGAACTCGACGGTCCGCTCGCCCGTCGGCACCACCTGGCCGAGCATGGTCAGGCTGGCGGCGCCGCTCTTGGGGTCCTTCGGGTCCGTGATCCGCTTGAACGTCGCCACGACGTCGGCGGGGGTCACGGCGCGGCCGTCGTGGAATCGCACCCTGTCGCGCAGCACGGCGGTCCACGTCCGCGCGTCCGGCGACGACGTGAGCGATTCGGCGACGAGCATCTGCAGCTTGTAGTCGTGGTCGCGCAGCAGCAGGGGTTCGTAGAGGTTGAGCACCCGGGCGATGTCCGGGTTCGCCACGGGAATGTGCGGATCGAGCGTGTCGGACGCGCCGCCGCCGGTCACGCCGACGCGCAGGGTGCCGCCGCGGCGCGGTGGTCCGCTCGGCGCGGCGGCCGCGACACCGGAGCCGCCGCAGGCGGCGAGCAGGGGAGTGGCGAGCAGGGCGGCACCGCCGAGCGCCGCCGTGAGGAACCGGCGGCGCGAGAGGGAATTCGGCTCACATCGTTCTTCCATGGGTGTCTTCCGGTGGGAGGCTGGCCGGGCGGAGGTTCGGGATGGTCAGGCGATGGCGCGCCCGGCGTGTTCGGGGAGCGGTGCGAGGTGGGCGCCGAGGCGCTCGGCGACGGCTTGGGGAAACGGCGAGGCTCTGCCCTCGGCGACGTGCAGGCACAGCAGTTCCTCCGTGGCCACGAGCTCACCGCCCACGCGCAGCTCGTGCCACAGCCGCACCTTCTTCGCTCCGACGGCCAGCACGGAGGTCGTCACGGCCAGTTCGGCGTCCGGCCCGACCTCTCGCAGGTAGCGGACGTGCGCTTCCACGGTGTACAGCGAAGCCCCGGTGGACTCGCGGTAGGCGGGATCGAGGCCGACGGCGTCCATCAACGCGGTGGTGGCGTCGCCGAACACCAGGACGTAGTAGGGCTCGGAGAGGTGCCCGTTGTAGTCGATCCACTCGGGACGGACCCGGTCGTGGTAAACCAGGACCTCACCCACGGCGGGCCTCGCCGACGGCGCGCTGGACGGCGATGATCGCCCGGTCCCGCTCGGCCACGAGGTCGGCGATCGTGCGCGGCGCGGCCTCGTCCTCGCAGCCGTCGACCACGGCGTTGCGCAGCTCGGTCGTGAGCTCGGGCGCCTCGAGCCGCGTCCACGGCGCCTTCAGCGACGGTCCGAAGTGGTCCAGCATGTGCGCCATGCCGCCTTCACCCCCGGCGAGGTGGAACGTGAGCATCGGCCCCTGCACCGGCCAGCGCAGGCCCGGCCCGTCGGTGATCGCGGTGTCGATCTGCTCCACGGTGGCCTCGCCGTTCGCCACCATGTGCAGGGCTTCGCGCCACAGCGCCTCCTGCAGCCGGTTGGCGATGAACCCGGGCACCTCGTGGTCCATCGTGATCACGGTCTTGCCGACGTGCCGGTAGAACTCGCTCGCCCACGCCACGGCCCACGGCGCGGTCAGCTTCCCGCCGACGACCTCGACGAGCGGGATCAAGTACGGCGGGTTGAACGGGTGGCCCACCACAAGCCGTTCCGGCGTCTTCGCCGCCACCTGCATCTCGGTCATGCCGTACCCCGAGGTCGAGGACGCGACCACGACACCGGCCGGCGTGACGGCGTCGATGTCGGCCAGCAGCTTCTGCTTGAGCGGCAGGTCTTCGGGAGCGCTTTCCTGCACGAACCCGGCGCCCTCGACCGCCTCCGCGAGCGTCCCGGCGACCGTGAGCGCGTCGCGGCTCGCGCCTTCGGCCAGGCCCAGCGACATGAGCGCGGGCCATGCGGCGTCGACGAGCCGGCCCAGCTTCGCCGCGGCGTCGGGCGCGGGGTCCCACGCCCGGACGCGGTAGCCGCGCGCGAGGAAGTGCGCGACCCAGCCGCCGCCGATCACCCCCGCACCGACGCACGCGACGGTGTCCACAGCGGATACGTCAGGCACGGACACGCTCCTTGAGGCCGAGGATCTCGCGGGCCCGGTCGGCGGTGGCGATGCCGGCGCCGAGATCGGTGACGATCTGCACGGCGCGCTCCACCAGCTGCCCGTTGGTCGCCTTGACCCCGCGGGCGAGGTAGAGGTTGTCCTCGAGCCCGACGCGCACGTGCCCGCCGAGCAGCACCGACTGCGCCACCCACGGCATCTGGTCGCGCCCGATCGCGAACGACGCCCACTGCGCGCCCTCGGGCAGCAGCTTCACCATCGCCTGCAGCAGCCCGGGGTCGGCGGGCGCGCCGTACGGGATACCCATGCACAGCTGGAACAGCGGCGGCGCGTCGATCAGCCCTTCCTCCACCATCTTCGAGGCGAACCACAGGTGACCGGTGTCGAAGATCTCCAGCTCCGGCTTCACCCCCAGTTCCTGGATGCGTTTCGCGCCGGTGCGCAGCATGTCCGGAGTGGACACGTAGAGCTGGCTGCCCTCGCCGAAGTTCAGCGAACCGCAGTCGAGCGTGCAGATGTCGGGCAGCAGCTCCTCCACGTGCGGCAGGCGATCCATCGCGTTGACGAGGTCCGTGCCGTCGATCGGCTTGAGCGGGTCCTCCCGGTCGAGCACGAGGTCACCGCCCATCCCGGCGGTCAGGTTCACGACCACGTCCACTCCGGACTCCCGGATCAGCCGCACGGCCTCGCGGTACAGCGCCACCTCCCGCGACGGCGCCCCGGTCTCGGGCTCGCGGACGTGGATGTGGACGACGGCCGCCCCGGCTTCCGCGGCTTCGATGGCGCTCGCGGCGATCTGCGCCGGCGTGACCGGCACGTGGGGACTGCGGCCGACGGTGTCGCCCGCGCCGGTGAGGGCGCAGGTGACGATGACCTCGTGGTTCATCAGGCTCCCTTGACGATCGACCTTTCGATGAAGTCGTGCAGGTGCGCGCGCATGGTGGCGACGGTGCTGCCGGGCTTGCGGGTCAGCACCTGGATGCCGAGCCCGTCGATCAGCGCCGTGAGCTGCTCGGTGACGGCCTCGGGATCGGCCACGCGGAACGCGCCCTGCTCCTGGCCGGTGCGGATGGTCATGAGGATCGTCCGGTGCCAGCGGTCGTAGGAATCGTGGTAGAGCGACCGCAGTTCCGGGGCGAGGGACACCTCGTTCCACACCTGGAGCCAGACCGACCACTCGGCGCGCAGCACGCCGTCGGCCGGGAGTTGCAGTTCGACCAGCTTGAGCAGCCGGCCGTGGGCGTCGTTGACGGCGTGCAGCTCCGCGACCTGGCGGTCGAAGGCGAGCTTCACGTTGCGCCGCAACGCTTCGTTGAGCACTTCCGTCTTGCTGGGGAAGTGGTAGTGGATGGTGGCGGTGCTCGTGCCGCAGGCCTTCGCGATGTCGGCGATGCGCACCCGGTGGTAGCCGCGCTCGGCGATGAGCAGCCACGCCGTCTCGAGGATCCGCCGCCGCGGCTCCGACTGCGTGTGGTGCTCGGGATCGCTCTCCGGCCGGGCGGCGAGCGCGGGGACCGCCGTCACGGTCTTCGCGTCGTCACTGCCGTTGAGCAGCCAGTTGACCGTGACGCCGGAGTACTCGGCGACCCGGACGAGCTCGTGCGGCGAGAACCGGCGGGTGCCGGTCAGCGCCTTGGACAACTTCGTCTCGTCGAGCCCGATGGCGGCGGCGAACTCCCGCTGGGCTCCCGGCATGGACCGGATCAGCTCCCGGACCCTGGTCCGCAGCTCCTCCGACTCGTCCATGCCGGAGGACCGTAACCCCGCGTTGCGATTATCGCAATGGTCCGGACACTTTCACTGTCGTGTTCGCGTAGTTTTGGCGCGGTGTCGGCGACTTACGACGGGGTGCTGACTGTCGGATCAGTCAAGCCCCCGGTTTGACCGCCGGTGGCGCGGGCATTACCGTCCGAGCGTGACCGCCGCCCCGTCCTGTGCCGTGCACACCGAAGTGGTCGACGGCGTGCTCGTCGCCACCCTGGACCGGCCCGGTGGCAACAAAATCGACTCCCGGATGAGCTTCGAGCTCTACACCGCGTGGGCGCGGCTGCGCGACGACCCGGCGCTGTTCGCCGGCGTGGTGACCGGCGCGGGATCGGCGTACTTCTCGGCCGGCTGGGACCTCGCGTCCGGCTCCGGCGGGTTCGCCGGCGTGGCCGACTTCTTCCGGCTCGGCAAACCCATGATCGCGGCCGTCAACGGGCTCGCCCGCGGTGGCGGGCTCGAACTCGCGCTCATGACCGATCTCATCGTCGCCGCGGACCACGCCGAGTTCGCCCTGCCCGACCCCCGCGGCGCGGTGCCGCTGCCCGAGCGGCTCTCCGAAGAGGCCGTCCACGGACTGTGCCGCACCGGACGGCTCACCGCGGCCGCCGCCGCGCGGTGCGGGGTCGTGCACCGGGTCGTGCCGGCGGGCACCGAACTCGCGGCGGCGGTGGACCTCGCGCGCTCGCTCGGCAGCGCTCCCGGTGCGGCCGCGGCCGTGAAGGAGATCGGCCTCGGCGCGCACCGCGGCGACAGCTCGTTCGACTAGTTCTCCTTGGGCACCACGGAGAACCGGCGCAGCGCGAGCGCCGGGTTCGTGGTCCGGACCTGCTCGAGCCGGTCGGTGGAGAGCTGCGCGACCGCTACCCCCGGCCGCTCACCGAGCGACGCCGTGACCACACCCATCGGATCGACGACGAGGCTCGACCCCCGATCCCATCGGCGCGATCTGCCCGGCCGCGGCGACGTACACGGTGTTCTCGATCGCACGTGCCTTCACCAGCGTCGTCCAGTGGTACTCCTTCAGCGGCCCCGGCACCCACTCCGCCGGCAGCAGCACGGCTTGCGCGCCGGCGTCGACGAGCCGGCGCGTCACCTCGGGGAACCGCAGGTCGTAACAGGTCTGCAGGCCGAAGGTCAGGCCGGCGGCCTTGAACGTCGCGGGCTCGGTGATCTCGCCGGCGCGGATCACGTCGGACTCGCGGAAGCCGAACGCGTCGTAGAGGTGGATCTTGCGGTACAGCGCGGCGAAGTCGCCGTCCGGACCCGCGGCGACGAGCGTGTTCCAGATCCGCCCGCCCTCGGGCATGGCTTCGTTCATCCCGGCCACCACGGTGATCCCGTGCTCGCGCGCGAGTTCGCGCAGCCCGGTGGCGAACGCGCCGTCGAGGGGCTCGGCCGACGCCACGAACCGCTCGTCGACCTTCGGCACGGTGAACATCGAGTACTCGGGCAGCACCACGACCTCGGCGCCGCGGTCCGCGGCCTCGCCCGCGAGCCGCGTGACTTCCGCGAGATTGGCCGGTTTGTCGTCGGTGGGCGCGAACTGCGCGACGGCGACGTACACCACGACAAGTGTCCTTTAAGGAGCGACGGCGATCGCCACCGAGTCTGTGTACTCCGTGTATACATGACGGATTGGATCCGGTCCAGAGGTGTAGGCTCGCCTGCGCGCCGACGCGGGCGCGGGACGAGGGGAGACGCATGACCACCACCGCACCGGGACCGGTCCCGGTCGAGGGCGGCGGACCGGCTCGGGATCGGGTGTACGCCTGGCTGCGCGACGGGATCATCTCGGGCGCGCTCGAAGGCGGACGCTTTCTCGACGAGCTGTGGGTTTCGGGGGTGGTCGGCGTGTCGCGGACGCCGGTGCGCGAGGCGTTCCACCGGCTCGAGGCCGAGCGCTTCATCAGCCTGCTGCCGCGCAAGGGCGCGCAGGTCCGCACCGTCACGGCGCGCGAGCTGGAAGAGGTCTACCAGAGCCGCCGCCTCATCGAGGGGCACGCGATCACCGAGGTCTGCGCCGCGGGTGCGGGTGCCCCCGCCGAGATGGCCGGCCTGATCGAGGACATGGGCCGCTCGGGCGCGGAACGCGACTGGTTTGCCGTCTCGGGGCTCGACCGCCGGTTCCACCGCGCGATCGTGAACGCCGCCGGCAACACCGTGCTCACCGAGCTGTACGACACACTCCGCTCGCGCCAGCAGCGCGTCGCCGTGCGGGCGCTGGAGGCGCGGCCGGAACGGCTGTCGATCATCGACGCCGAGCACCGGCAGCTCGTGGCGGCGCTCGACGAGAGTGACACGGACACGGCGCTGCGGATCCTGAACCAGCACCTGCGGCCGGTTTCCGAGGTGGTCTCGGCCCTTGACCGGACCTGAACGGGTGTGAGCGGCGCGGCACTACGGGCGCTGATGATAGGAAGGTCGGGTGACCGAACCGAACTCGATCGACGCCGCCGCTGACGAGGCCGTCACGCTCACCAGCGACCTCATCCGCATCGACACCACCAACACCGGAGACCCCGACACCCTCATCGGCGAACGCGCCGCCGCCGAGTACGTCGCGGAGCAGCTCACCGACGCCGGCTACGAGATCACCTACGTCGAGTCCGGCGGCGAAGACCGCCACAACGTCATCGTCCGGCTGGCCGGAGCCGACCCGTCGCGCGGGGCGCTGCTGATCCACGGGCACCTCGACGTCGTGCCCGCCGACCCGGCCGAGTGGTCGGTGCACCCGTTCTCCGGCGCCGTGCAGGACGGCTACGTCTGGGGTCGCGGCGCGGTGGACATGAAGGGCATGGTCGGCATGACGCTGGCACTGGCCCGCCACTACAAGATCCACGGCATCGTGCCGCCACGCGACATCGTGTTCGCGTTCCTCGCCGACGAGGAGGCCGGCGGCAAGTACGGAGCGCAGTGGCTGGTGGAGAACCGGCCGGAGCTGTTCGAGGGCGTCACCGAGGCGATCAGCGAGGTCGGCGGGTTCTCGATCACGCTGAAGGACGACGTACGCGCGTACGTGATCGAGACGGCCGAGAAGGGCATCCGCTGGATGAAGCTGCGCGTGCGCGGCACGGCGGGCCACGGTTCGATGATCCACCGCGACAACGCGGTGACCAAGCTCGCCGAGGCCGTCGCGAAGCTCGGCAGCCACCAGTTCCCGCTCGTGCTCACCGACTCCGTGCGCGAGTTCCTCGCCGGGGTCACCGAGATCACCGGCTGGGACTTCCCCGAGGACGACCTCGAGGGCTCGGTCGCGAAGCTGGGCAACATCTCCCGCATGATCGGCGCGACGCTGCGCGACACCGCGAACCCGACGATGCTCACCGCCGGCTACAAGTCGAACGTGATCCCGTCGGTCGCCGAGGCCGCGGTCGACTGCCGCATCCTGCCCGGGCGCATCGAGGCGTTCGACCGCGAGCTCGACGAGCTGCTCGGCCCGGACATCGAGAAGGAGTGGATGGAGCTCCCGCCGGTCGAGACCACGTTCGACGGCGCGCTCGTCGACGCGATGACCGCCGCGGTGCTCGCCGAGGACCCGGGCGCGCGCACGTTGCCATACATGCTTTCCGGTGGCACCGACGCGAAGTCGTTCCAGCAGCTCGGAATCCGCAACTTCGGCTTCGCGCCGCTGAAGCTGCCGGCGGACCTCGACTTCTCCGCGCTCTTCCACGGCGTGGACGAGCGTGTGCCGGTGGACGCGCTGAAGTTCGGCACGCGCGTGCTGGATCGGTTCGTGCGGTCGTCCTGAGCGCCGGAAACCACCGAGCTGCCCGCGTTCACGCTCGCCGACGGGACACCTCTGCACCTCGTGCGCCGGGGTGACCCGTCGGCCGGCGTGACCGTGGTGCTCCTGCACGAAGTACTGGAACGCGCCGTGCCCGAAGGCCAGGTGGTGCTGGTGGGCCACGACATGGGCGGGCTCGCGATCATGTCGCTCACGCAACGCCACCCCGAGCTGTTCGCCGCGCGCGTGGCCGGGCTCGTGCTGCTCGCGACCTCGTCCGGGCGGCTTGCCACGGAGGCTTCGGCGGCGTGGCCGGGCGCGCTCGGGGTGCTGGGCAGGACCTGGAACTGGTGCTGGGCGCCAAGTTGTTCGGGCTCGTGTGCTCGTGCACACGAGCCGCGCGGTGAGCGCGGGGTTGCGCTGGTGGCTCTTCGGTGACGACCCGGATCCGGAGCTCGTGGAGCTGACCGTGACGATGATCCGGCGCAACTGGCCGCACACCGTCGCCGTGTTCCGCCCGGCGCTCGACGCGTACGCGCGCGAAGCGGCTCTGGCACGCGTGGGTTCCTTGCCGGTCACGGCGATCGTGGGGGAGCGGGACCGGATCATGGCGGCCACGGACGTCGAGCACCTCGTCGGGGATCTCGAACACGGGACGGCCCTCGTGCTGCGGGGTGTCGGGCACGCCGTGCCGCTGGAGGCCGCCGCGCAAGTCGTGCCGCGCATTGTGGCGCAGGTCCGCGAGGCATACCGACAACATCGTAGTTCTTGACAATTTCGTTTTTCGGACGCACGATGGGCGCATGTTTCCCGTTGCGGTGATCGAGGACGCGGCCGCGGCCGAGGTGTCGCTCGACCCGGTCCGCGCCCGGCTGCTGGCCGAGCTGGCGGAACCGGCGTCGGCGACCATGCTCGCGGCCCGCGTCGACCTGCCCCGCCAGAAGGTCAACTACCACCTGCGCGCGCTGGAGAAGCACGGGCTCGTGGAGCTGGTGGAGGAGCGGCGCAAGGGCAACGTCACCGAGCGCATGATGCGCGCGACCGCGGCGTCGTACGTGATCTCGCCGTCGGCGCTGGCGGCGGTGCAGCCGGACCCCTCGCGGTCGCCCGACCGCTTGTCGGCGCGCTGGCTGCTCGCCGTGGCGGGCCGGCTGGTGCGCGACGTCGGGATCCTGATCACGGGCGCTGCCAAGGCGCGCAAGCGCGTCGCGACGTTCGCGCTCGACGGCGAGGTGCGCTTCGCCTCGGCGGCGGACCGGGCCGCGTTCGCCGAGGAGCTCGCGGTGGCCGTGACGACCTTGGTGGGGAAGTACCACGACGAGGGTGCGGAGAACGGGCGCGCGCACCGCGTGATCGTGGCTGTGCACCCGAGCGTGCCGGACGAGGAGGCCTGAGATGGCGGAGTTCACCGGGAAAGAGTTCGAGCTCCGCGGATCGGCCGAGGTGGCCGCCACGCCGGAGCAGATCTGGGCGGCGATCGCGACCGGGCCGGGTATCGACTCGTGGTACATGGGCCGCAACGAGGTCGAAGGCGGCCTCGGCGGCGTCGTGCGCGGTTCCTTCGCGGGCTACGAACCGGACATGGCGATCACCGCGTGGGACCCGCTGGAGCGGCTCGTCTACGGCACGGAGACCGAGCCCGACGGGCGCCGGATCGCCTACGAGTTCCTGATCGAGGGACGCGACGGCGGCAGCTCGGTCGTCCGCTGCGTCACCAGCGGATTCCTGCCCGGCGACGACTGGGAGGACGAGTTCGAGGCGATGACCGCCGGCGGCGCGCTGTTCTTCCGCAACCTCGCCGAGTACGTCACGTACTTCGCCGGCCGCACGGCCACGCCGGTCACGGCGTTCGGCCCGCCCGTGTCCGACTGGGACCGGTTGTGGGCGGCACTCGGGGCCGAACTGGGCTTGCCGGGCCGGCCCGAGGAGGGCGACCGCGTACGCGTCGAGCTGGCGGGCCGGTCCGTCGAAGGCGTTGTGTACGCGGTGAACCCTCAGACGGTGGGCGTGCGCACGGCCGACGCGCTCTACTGCTTCCTGCAGGGCTTCCACGGCCCGCTCATCGCCTGCCACCACGTGTTCTCCGCCGACGGCGGCGACGAGCAGAACTGGCAGGAGTGGCTCGGGCGGCTCAGCGCCTGAGCGGGTCCCTGGCTCCGCAGGTCGGTCGATAGGTTCGCCGCCATGGTGATTCGCGCGGTGGTGTTCGACATCGGTGACGTGCTGGAGATCGCGCCCGACCTCGGCGTCGACAGGCGGTGGGAGGCCAGGCTCGGCCTCGAGGAAGGCGAGATCACCCGGCGATTGGCCGACATTTGGGCAGCCGGTGCCGTCGGCACCATCACCGAGGACGAGGTGCGTGACACGATCAGCAGCAGGCTCGGCGTCGGCACAGGACGAGCCGACGCGATCATGGCCGATGTCTGGGAACAGTACCTCGGCACCGGCAACGCCGACCTGATCGACTACGTACGCGGGCTGCGGCCGCGCTGTCGAACCGGCATCTTGAGCAACAGCTTCGTCGGTGCCCGGGAACGGGAACAAGCCGCATACGGTTTCGAGGACCTGGTGGACGACATCGTCTACTCGCACGAGGTCGGGATGAGCAAGCCGGATCCGGAGATCTACCGGCTGAGCTGTACGCGGCTTGGTGTGACCCCCGAAGAAATGATCTTCCTCGACGATCTCGAACCCAACATCGACGCTGCGCGTGCGGTCGGAATCCACGGAATCCACTACCGGGACAACGGCCAAGCGATCACCGAGATCGAAGGGCTTCTGGCGTCCGCCGGCGCGTGAACGAGCGCCACCGCCGCGGTGGCCGAGATTCACGGCACCACGCACTGACATCCGTGCCGCGGCGTTGCCGGCGCGCTCACCCACAAGAATCCGGCAGCCGGCGCGCCGGACGCACTGAGCCGGGTCCCGGGTTTGGTCAGGTGGCGAGCCCGGGCAGGCGGTCGGCGGCGGTGCGCTTGCGCCGCAACCAGACCCGCCGTGTGCCGTCGGCGTAGAGCCGCACCGTGCGCAGCTCCCAGCCGGCGAACTCGGCGTGGATCGAGAGCTGGATCGCCGCCGCGCGCCGGGACACACCCGGGGGCAGGCGCAGGCGGCGGTACTCCCAATCCCCTTCGACCACCGCCTCGTCGACCGTCGTCATGGCTGGATCACCTGGGTCCCTTCTCCTGCGGCCGAGCCGACGAGCACTCGGCCGCTCCGGTCGTCGACGCTCACCGAGTTCGGCTGGCGCACGGTCGGGAATCGGTACTTCTCGGTGGGCTCGCCACCGCGGACGTCGAAGCCCACCACCTGGTTCTGCCCGGTCAGGGTGACCCACGCGAGGTTGCGCTGGTGGTCGTAGGCGATGCCGTAGATCCCGCCGGGCACCGGGTAGCGCTGGCGCAGGATCAGCGGGCCGACGGAGAACGCGAGCAGCGCGCCCGCGCGGGCGTCGGTGACCAGCACGCGCCCGTAGGAGTCGCTGGTGGCGTTGGCGGCGCCGTCGCCGGCGCGCAGGCCCTCGCCCATGGTCCCCGCGTTCACGTCGACACTGAACACCGCGGTGCGCAGGCGGTCGAGCACGACCACGCCCTGCCCGGTGTCCACGACGTCGTCGGCGCTGTAGAGCTGGCCGGTGATGGTCTTGGCGACCGCGCCGCCGGCCAGGACCTCGACGGCCTTGCGGTCGCGCACGGCCACGATCGTGTCCGCCCCGTCGGCCACACTGGCGGTCGGCTGGCCGGCGACCGGTTGCGTGGTCAGCTGCCCGCCGGGCAGCGAGATCTTGGCGAGCTCGCCCTTGGTCGGGATGCTCGCGATCGCCTGGCCGTCGGACGTCGTCAGCGATTCGGCCGGCCCGGGCAGGGGCACGGTGGCCTTGGGGGTGCTCAGCGAGTCGAGGTCGTAGACGAGCACCGACGGCGGCTGCGTGACCGCGACCGCGAGCGTGCGGGTCTTCTCGTCGGTCGCCATCGCCGACACGGCCGGTGTAGCGATCACCTGGCCCGCGGGCTTCGCCGTCACGGCGGGGGAGACCGCCGGCTTCGCGGCCACCGGGTTCGCCACCACCTGCAGCGAATCGGTGTTGTCCTGACCCGAAGCCGAGCATGCCGAGAGCGCGAGGGCACCGACCAGCGGAATCGCGATCCGCGACGCGGCGGTGAGCCGACGCACCTTGAAGCCTCCAGCTGTCCCTCGGCGAGGTGTCCTCACCAGCATCCCCCACGATTCCCGTGCCGTCACGTGTGCGTCATCCAACAGACACCTGCGCCTCATTTCGGTCCCCGCTCCGGGTAGCCCACTTCGACGCAGCTCACGTCGTCGAGCGCGCTGCGGATCGCGGGCGGGAGCGTGAGCTCCTCCGCCGCCAGCGAACCCGTCAGCTGGCCGGTGTCGCGGGCGCCGACTACCGGCGCCACGACCCCCGGCCGGTCGCGCACCCAGGCCAGCGCGACGACCAGCGGCGAGGTGCCGAGCCCGTCGGCCGCCGTGGCCACGGCCTGCACGATCCGCGCCGCGCGGTCCGTACGGTGGTGCTCCACGTACCCGGCGAACTCGCTGGACGCGCCGCGCGAGTCGGCAGGCGTGCCCGTGCGGTACTTGCCAGTCAGCACGCCGCGGCCCAGCGGCGCCCAGGGCAGCAGCCCGATGCCGTGGTGCAGCGCGGCGGGCGCGGCTTCGCGGTCGACGCCGCGCTCGAGCAGCGAGTACTCGTACTGGCAGGACACGATCGGCGCCACAGCGCCGGCGCGCGACGCGGTCGTCGCCAGCTGCCAGCCCGCGTAGTTGGAGACGCCGACGTAGCGGACCTTCCCGCTGGTCACGGCGTACTCGAGGGCCGAGAGGGTCTCCTCGATCGGCACGCCCGCGTCCCACGCGTGCAGCTGCCAAAGGTCGACGTGGTCGGTGCCGAGCCGGCGCAGCGAGCCGTCGAGCGCGCTCAGCAGCGCGCCCCGGGAAGCCCCGCCACCGAAGGGCCCTTCGGTGCGCCGCGCGACGGCCTTCGTGGCCACCACCACGTCGTCACGCGGCACGAGGTCGCCCAGCAGGCTCCCGAGCACGCGCTCGGCCTCGCCTTCGGCGTAGATGTCCGCGGTGTCCACGAGGGTGCCACCGGCGTCGACGAACGCGACGAGCTGGCTGGCCGCCTCCTCGGCGTCGGTGTCGCCGCCCCACGTCATCGTGCCGAGCGCCAGGCGCGAGACCCGCAGTCCCGACCGGCCGAGCTGTCGCTTTTCCACGACCACCGAGCCTAGCCGTCGGCCCGGCCCGTAGTTGACCAAGGTGACGCCGTGTCGCGACCGGCCACCCCGTCGGTGCACCCAGGGCACGGCCCGAGTCGCGGGATCGGTACGTTTCCGGCCGTGCGAATGGGACTCAACCTCGGTTACTGGGGCACCGGGGACAGCTCCGCGAACCTGGCCCTGGCCAGGAGAGCGGACGAACTCGGGTATTCGGTGGTGTGGGCGGCCGAGGCCTACGGCTCCGACGCCGTGACGATGCTCACCTGGATCGCCGCGCGGACCGAGCGGATCGACGTCGGCAGCGCCGTGCTGCAGATCCCGGCGCGGACGCCGGCGATGACGGGCATGACCGCCGCCACGCTCGACACGCTCTCGGGCGGACGCTTCCGGCTCGGCCTGGGTGTCTCGGGCCCGCAGGTGTCGGAGGGCTGGCACGGCGTGCGGTTCGCCGACCCGGTGGGCCGCACCCGTGAGTACGTGGAGATCGTGCGGGCCGTGCAGTCGCGGCGCCGCGTGCGCTTCAGCGGCGAGCACTTCGAGCTGCCGCTGCCCGACGGGCCCGGGCTCGCGCTGGGCCTGACCTTCCGGCCCGAGCGCAAGCAGGTGCCGGTGTACCTCGCCGCGATCGGGCCGAAGAACCTCGCGCTCACCGGTGAGGTCGCCGACGGCTGGCTGCCGGTGTTCTTCTCACCCGAGCACGCCGGTGAGCAGCTGGCGCACCTCCGCGCCGGCGCCGAGGCGGCCGGGCGTTCGCTCGACGGCTTCGACGTCGCCCCGGCGGTGCCGCTCGTGGTCGGCGACGACTGGCGCGAGTGCGCCGACGCCGTGCGCGCCCACGCCGCGCTCTACGTGGGCGGGCTGGGCAGCCGGGAGCGGAACTTCTACAACCGCCTCGCCGCGCGGATGGGGTTCGAGGCCGCGGCGGCCGAAGTTCAGGAGCGCTACCTCGCCCGCGACTACGAGGGGGCTCAGGCCGCTGTGCCGCTGGAGTTCCTCGACGCGACGTCGCTGCTCGGCCCGCGGGAGCGGATCGCCGAGCGGATGGCGGAGTTCGCGAAGGCGGGCGTGACGACGTTGTCCGTGACTCCGTACGGGGAGTCCGCGGAATTCGAGGCGGCTCTGCGGACCGCCGTGGAAGCGATCGAGCTGGCGGGAGTGGCCTGATGGGGTGGTTCGAAGCACTGGTGCTGGGACTGGTGCAGGGGCTCACGGAGTTCTTGCCCATCTCCTCCAGCGCGCACCTGCGGATCGTGGCCGCGCTCGTCGGCTGGGACGACCCGGGCGCGGCGTTCACCGCCGTGACGCAGATCGGCACCGAGCTCGCGGTGATCCTGTACTTCGGGAAGAAGATCGGCCGGATCCTGCAGGCCTGGTTCTTCTCCCTCTACCGGCGCAGCTGGCGCCGGGACCCCGACGCGCGGCTGGGCTGGCTGATCATCGTCGGCTCGATCCCCATCGTCGTGCTCGGCCTGCTGTTGCAGGACCAGATCGACGAGGCCTTCCGCGACCTGCGGATCACCGCGTCCACGCTGATCGTGTTCGGCGTGATCCTGCTCATCGCCGACCGCGTGGGCTCGCAGCGGCGCTCACTCGACCACCTCACCGTGCCGCACGGCCTCGGGTTCGGCTTCGCGCAGGCCCTGGCCCTGATCCCGGGCGTCTCACGCTCCGGCGGCACCACCAGCGCCGGCCTGCTCATGGGCTACACCCGCGCCGACGCCGCGGAGTACTCGTTCCTGCTGGCCCTGCCTGCCGTGTTCGGCTCGGGCCTGTACAAGCTCACCGACATCGGCAAGAACGGCGAGACCGCGCAGTGGGGGCCGACGATCCTGGCGACACTGGTGGCCTTCGGCGTCGGGTACGTGGTGATCGCGTGGCTGATGTCCTACATCAAGCGCAAGAGCTTCGTGCCGTTCGTGATCTACCGCATCGTGCTCGGCCTGCTGCTGTTCGGGCTGATCATCGGCGGGGTCCTCGACCCCAATGCCGGACCTGTCGGGAGCTGAGTGTGGTCAGGCGGCAGCGCGGGCGCGAGCCTGGGGTGATCGCTCGCCGAGCACCTCGCGGTAGTGGTTGATCAAGCGGTCGCCGGAGGCTTCCCAGGTGCTGCGGACCGCGGTGGCGCGGCCCGCAGCACCGAACGCGGCGCGCTGCGCGGGCGACTCCGCGAGCCGGAGCACCGCGTCGCGTAGGGCGCCCGCGTCGAGCGGGGTTACCAGATGCCCGGTGTGCCCGTCCACGACGAGGTCCAGCGGACCGCCGGCCGCCGGCGCCACGACGGGGAGGCCGCTCGCCATCGCTTCCTGGATGGTCAGCCCGAAGGTTTCGAAGGGCCCGGTGTGCGTGAAGACGTCGAGCGACGCGTAGATGCTCGCCAGCTCGGCACCGACGCGCAGGCCCAGGAAGGTCGCGTCGGGCAGCGCCGCCTGCAGGCTGGGCCGGTTCGGCCCGTCTCCGACGACGACCACCCGCACCCCCGGCAGTGCGCAGACGTCGCGCAGCAGCTCGACGTGCTTGTCCGGCGCGAGGCGGCCGACGTACCCGACGAGGACCTCGCCGTTCGGCGCGAGCCGGCGGTGCAGCTCCGGATCCCGGTGCCGCGGGTCGAAGCGCACGGCGTCGACGCCGTGGGGGAGCAGGTGCAGGCGAGGGATGCCCTGCGCTTCCAGCGCCCGCTTCGATGCGCTGGACGAGACGATCGTGCGGTCGGCCGGTCCGTGGATCCCCCGCAGCCGGTGCCATACGTACCTCGCGCCACCGGGCACCCGCGGGGCGTAGGAAGCGCAGTATGCCGCGACGTCCGTCTCGTACACCGCCACGATCGGCACCTGCCGCTTCAGGGCGGCCCGTACCGCGTGGGCACCGAGCAGAAGCGGGCTCGACAGGTGCACCACGTCGGACTGGTGCTCGGCGATCGCACGCGCCACCGCTCGGGTCGGCAGCGCCATGCGCACGTCCGGGTAACCGGGCCACGACAGCGCGGGCACCCGCACGACGCGTGAGCTCCCGACCTCCGCCGGCGCCTCCTGCCGCAGCCCGGTGGGCGCGGTGGGCGCCACCACCAGCGGCGCGTGACCGCGCTCCGTCAGGTGCTCGGCGACCCGGAACGCGGTGTGCGCGACCCCGTTGACCTGCGGCGGGTACGACTCGGTCACGACGAGGACCCGCAACGAAGATCCCGCGCGATGGCTGGACGTCATTCGGAGATCCAAACCGATGACGCCCACCTCACATCCCCGGGAACAGCCCCCCAACACGAGGTGCCCAACAAGCGAAGCCCGGGACTGCCCCGAGGCCACCCCGGCGCGCGATCGCGCCAGCTTCCGGACATCCCCCGGGAACACCCCCCACCACGAGGTGCCCAACAACCGAAGCCCGGGACTGCCCCGAGGCCACCCCGACACGCGATCGCGCCGACTTCCGGACATCCCCGGGAACACCCCCACCACGAGGCGCCCAACAACCGAAGCCGGGGACTGCCGAGGCGACCCCGGCGCGAGATCGCGCCGGCTTCCGGATTGGGGCGGTGCGATCGGCCCCCGGCCGATCCGACCGCCCCCAACCGGAAACCGGCTCAAAGGCGAACGCGCACGCC